>JAXDHK010000136.1:0-4366 GCA_034664545.1 Solirubrobacteraceae bacterium | reverse complement strand
CGGCTCGCGTCCTGATCGTCGCAAACCGGACGGCCGCGACGCCGCCGCTGATCGAGGCGGTACGCCGCCGGGCGGCATCGGGGCCGTGTACCTTCACCCTCCTCGTCCCCCATTCCTCGCATGGGCTCCAGAAGCTCATCGAGGACCACCACTCCGACAGCGACGAGTCTCAAGCCGTGCTGGCCCTGGCGCTTCCCCTGCTCGAGGACGCCGCCGCGGTCGAGGTCGAGGGCGTGACCAGCGGCGCCGACCCGTTGACCGCGATCCAGGACGCCATCAACCTGCGCGGGTTCGACGAGATCATCCTCTCGACGCTGCCCGTTCGTGTGTCCCGCTGGCTCAAGCTGGACCTGCCGAGCAAGGTCAGGGGCCTCGGGCTACCGGTCACCCACGTCGAGGCACACACGCGGCCGGAATGAGGCGACCGCGCGAGGCACCCTCGCCACCGGGGCAGGGGGTTCCTCTGCGAGGCTTCCAGCCCGGCGAGGCGCGCCGCTCGATCGCCGGCGAGCTCGAGCGCGCGACCCTCGGCCTGTACACCACGAGGCGCGGGCCAGACCTGCGCCTGGTGTCGGCCCGCCCAGCACAGCGTCACCAACGGGCGCCGGCCGGGGGCCCCGGATCCCCGCCCGGATCGGCCGCTCGGCCGTCCCGCCCGCCGGGCCCGCCGCGGTCAGTCCCAGCTGGCGGCGGCCACGGACCCGGCCGCCAGGGCCGCGGCGAAGAAGAGCGGGTCGGCTTCGAGCCGCCGGCCCATCGTGGTCGCCGGAAGACCGCTCCGGGCATAGGCCTCGAGCTCGGCCGCTCCCCCCCGCCAGTCATGGGCCCGGCCCCAGTCGGGGACCTCGACCCCCGGGGGGAGGGCGACGGTGACCGGGACGAGGAGGAGCTCGAGCACGGTGCGCGTGTGGTGGGAGATCCCCCGATGTCGGGGGCGGGGGTCCGACGACGACATCCGGGGCACGATCAGGGTCGGGGCCCCGAGGCAGCGGCCGGCGTGGGCGGAGTCGAGGGCCTCCATGCCCCCGTGGCCGAGGGTCGAGGCCGACCCGATGATCCCCGGGCCCGGCCCGCAGACCGCAAGGTCCCAGCCGAGCTCGGAGAGGCCGTGGTCGATCGCCCCGATCGTCGTCACCGCCTCCCCGTCGGGCCCGCCGTAGCACGGGGCGGCCGTGACGTGGGCGGCGAGGAGGGCCCGGGCGCGGAGCTCACGGACGACCTCGGAGCGCGATCCCGGGAGGGCTCCGCCCGCGGTCTGGACGTAGCCGACCCGCAGGCCGGGGCGAGCCTGGTCCACGGCCCAGGCCACCGGGGCGAGTTGCCCGTGGAGGCCGATCACGACCACCCGCCCGGTCGGCGGGCGGACCGGTCGGTCGGCCTCGAGGGCCTGGACGGCGTGCTGGAGGCTCGCGTAGTTGAGCTTCATCACCCGGGCTCCGGGCTCTCCGTCCCCGGTGAGGCCGCGGGTCAGGTTGACGTGGACGACGTCGAAGCCGCCCGACCCGAGGCCGAGCTCCCGGCCGGACACGTTGACGACGACCTCGTCGCCCTCCCGGCACTCCCCGACCAGCCCGAGGTCGGCGATCGCCGGGTGGGGCCCGTCGGCCAGCTCGACGACCAGCGACTGCTCGGGCCCGGCGACGGCGGCCACGACCCGGCCGCGGCGCAGCGAGAGCACCTACCCGCCCCGCCCCGCGTGACCCGCGCAGGCGAGCGCCCCGTCGGACACGCTACGCCGCCTCGCCCGCCCGCTCGACCAGGGCGAGCCCGACGTCGAGCATCCCCTCGAGCGCCGACACGCTGACCCGCTCGTCGGGCTGGTGGTTGCGCTCGGTCCCGTTGGCCAGGTTGGTGCAGGGGAAGCCCCGGGCCAGGAGGGCGTTGGCGTCCGACCCACCTCCGGTCTCGATCATCCGCGGCTCGTAGCCACACGCCCGCAGCGCCTCCTGGGCGACCCGGACCTGGCGGGCGGTCCGCGGCGTCCGGTAGCCCTCGAAGAGCCGCTCGACCGAGACGTCGAGGTCGCAGTCGCAATCCGGGGCGTTGGCGGCGTCGCCGAGCCGGTCGACCATGTCGGTCACCGCGCGCTCGGCCTTGGTCGGGTCGATGCTCCGGGCCTCCCCGACCACCCGGCACCGGCCGGGGACCACGTTGGCCGCGTCGCCGCCCTCGAGGATTCCGATGTTGGCGGTGGTCTCCTCGTCGAGGCGCCCGAGGCGCATCGTCGCCACCGCCCGGGCGCCCGCCAGGACGGCGCTCCGGCCGTCCTGCGGCCGGATCCCGGCGTGCGCCGAGACTCCCCGGAGCTCGGCGCCGAGCCGGTAGTAGGTCGGCGAGGCGACGACGATCTCTCCGATCGGGGACGCGTGGTCGAACGTGTAGCCGAAGGCGCTGGTCAGCCGACCCGAGTCGAACGCCTTGGCCCCGGCCAGCGCGTCCTCCTCGGACACGGTGAACACGAGCTCGAGCCCGGCGGCCGCGGGCGTGGCCACGAGACGGCGGGCAAGTCCGAGGGCGACGGCGACGGCCGCCTTGTTATCGGCCCCGAGGATGCCCTCCCCGGCGTTCTCCCACCCACCGTCGACCACGACCGGCTCGATCGGGCCGCGGGGCGGCACCGTGTCGAGATGGGTACACAGGAGCACGGTCCCCGTGCCGGTACCCGGGACCCGGGCCAGCAGATTCCCGCAATCGCCGCCGGTCACGGCTCCGGCGTCGTCCTCCTCGACCTCGAGGCCCAGCCGGACGAGCTCCCGCCGGACGAGCCCAGCGCAGGCCCGCTCGGATCCAGACGGGCTGGCGGTTGCGCAGAGCCGGGCGAAGTCCCGGTTCAGCCGCCGGCGCTCGACCTCCGTCGCCCGGATCACGATCGCCCGGCGTGCGCCCCTTCGGCACTTCCCTGACCCTCGGCCGTCACCGACTCCTCCGATCCCGTCCCGGCTTCCCCGCTCCGGGCGCGCGCCCGCTCGACGGCCGCCCCGACGAACTCCCGGAACAGAGGCGCCGGGCGCTCAGGACGCGACTTGAACTCCGGATGGAACTGCGAGGCGACGAAGAACGGGTGGTCGGCCAGCTCGATGACCTCGACCAGGCGCTCGTCGGGTGAGGTGCCAGAAACGACGAGGCCCGCCGCCTCCAGGCGCTTGCGCAGGAGGTTGTTCACCTCGTAGCGGTGGCGGTGGCGCTCGTAGATGACCGCCTCGTCGTAGAGGTCGCGGACCCGGGAGTCGACGTGGAGCTTGACCGGGTCCGCTCCCAGCCGCATCGTCCCCCCGAGATCGGAGATCTCCTTCTGCTCGGGGAGGAGATCGATCACCGGGAACGGCGTCTCCGGGTCGAACTCGGTCGAGTTGGCCCCCTCCATCCCGACCACGTTCCGGGCGAACTCGCAGACCGCGATCTGCATTCCCAGGCACACTCCGAGGTAGGGGATCCCCTGCTCGCGCGCGACCCGGGCCGCGGCGATCTTGCCCTCGACGCCCCGTCCCCCGAACCCCCCGGGGATGAGGATCCCGTCGGCGCCGGCCAGACGGCCGACCGCGCTCTGCTCCCCGTCGGCCGGATCATCGGTGACCGTCTCCGAGTCGACCCAATCGATCTCCAGGCGAACCCCGTGGTGGAAGGCCCCGTGGCGCAGCGACTCGGAAACCGACAGATAGGCATCCTCCAGGGCGACGTACTTCCCGACCAGGGCGATCCGGACGGTCTCGGTCGCCGCCCCCGCCCGGCGCGTCAGCCGATCCCAGCAGGACAGGTCGGCCGGCGGAGCCTCGAGCCCGAAGTGGTCGAGGATGAAGTCGTCGACGCCCTCGGCCTGGAAGCCGAGCGGCACCTTGTAGATGTTGTCGACGTCCCGGGCCGAGACCACCGCCTCGATCGGCAGGCTCGCGAACAGCGCGATCTTCTTGCGGATGTCCCGGGATAGCTCCGACTCCGACCGGCACATCACCATGTCGGGCGCGATCCCGATCCGGCGCAGCTCGTTGACCGAATGCTGGGTCGGCTTGGTCTTCAACTCCCCGGCGTGGCCGATGTAGGGGACGAGCGTCAGATGGATGAACATGCACCGCCGCCGGCCGACGTCGACCGGGAACTGGCGGATCGCCTCGAGGAACGGGAGCGATTCGATGTCGCCGACCGTCCCGCCGATCTCGGTGATCACGAAGTCGACCCCGCTCGCCTCGGCGATCAGGACGATCCGCTGCTTGATCTCGTCGGTGATGTGCGGCACGACCTGGACGGTCGCCCCCAGGTAGTCGCCCCGCCGCTCGCGGCGGATCACCGCGTTGTAGACGCCCCCGGCGGTGACGTTCGACGCCCGGGTCGTGTTGGCGTCGGTGAAGCGCTCGTAGTGGCCGAGGTCGAG
>JAXDHK010000135.1:0-5339 GCA_034664545.1 Solirubrobacteraceae bacterium | reverse complement strand
CCCCCCACGTCGGCGGCAGCCGCCTGCGCGTCCACATCTCCAACCGCTACGGGTCCGGACCGCTCCGGATCGCCCGGGCCTCGGTCGCCCTGCGCCAGTCGGGCGCCGCCCTCGTCGCCGCCTCGAGCCGGCTCCTGCGGTTCGCCGGGGCGAGTGCCGTGACGATCCCGGCCGGGGGCGAGGCGGTCAGCGATCCGGCCGACCTGACCGTCGCGGCGTTCGAGGATCTCGCGGTCAGCCTCTACCTCGACGATCCGACCGGCCCGGCGACCGGGCACCTGACCGGGCGCGAGCGCTCGTACACGACGGCCGGGCAGACCGGCGACCACACCGCCGATCAGGCGGGCGACGCGTTCGTCGCCTCGACCACGACCGTCAGCTACGTCGACGCCGTCGACGTCCTCGAGCCGGCCAGCGTCGCCGCGGCCGTCGTCTTCGGCGACTCCCTCACCGACGGATACGAGAACGCCGGCACCGGCGGGTCGGGTGAGGACCGGGGCGGGATCGACCTCAACCACCGCTACCCCGACTTCCTGGCCCGGAGGCTCCTGGCCGAGCCGGGCGGCCCACGGGTGTCGGTGGTCAACGCCGGAATCAGCGGGAACAGCCTCCTCACCGACGGGGTGACCGGGCTCGGCGGTCCGACCGGTGCGGCGCGCTCCGACGCCGACGTCCTCGGCGTCGCCGGGGTCACCGACGCGATCGTGCTCGAGGGCACCAACGACATCGCGGTCCTGGCCACCGCCGACCAGATCACGGCGGCCCTCGGGCAGATCGTCACCCGCCTGCGGGCGGCAGGCCTCCACGTGCTGATCGGGACCATTCCCCCGGCCGGAACCGGTCTCCTCAACCTCGGGAGCCTGGGGACGCCGGTCTACATCGAGAGCGCCTACAACGTCATCCGCGTGGCGGTCAACCGGTGGATTCGCAGCGGGGCGAGCGGCGCCGACGGGATCGTCGACTTCGACGCCGCCCTCCGGGGAACGGTCCAGCCCAACGAGCTCGACCCGAGCCTCGACAGCGGGGACCACCTCCATCCGAGCTACCTCGGCTACGCCCGGATGGCCGCCGCCGTCGACCTGGCCGACCTGCGCGGGGGCGCCCGCTGCGGGGAGGCCTCCCAGCGGATGCGCACGACCCTCCACGCTCGTGCCGCCGCCCGCCCGATCGGACGGCTGCGCCTGACCGGAAGCCTCGTGACCGCCCCGGGGGTCGACTGCGCCGGGGTCGACGTCGTCGTGCGGGCCCTCCGCGCCGGGCACACCGTCCTCAAGCGGCGGGTGCGGCTGACGGCGGCCTGTCGCTTCGCGACGACCCGGGCGCTCGAGGTCCGGGGCCGGATCGAGGTCAGGGTCGGCTTCCCGGGGAGCCCGACGCTCCTCCCGAGCCGGGCCCGGGCGATTCACCTGACGGCCCGCTAGGCGCCGCCCGCGCCCCGGGCTGCGGGCTTCTACGGAGACGATTGCGGGACCTCACGGGCATCGGGTGTGGGCTCGGACCGATTGTGCCCATACGCCATCCGGATCTACGGTGGGGACGGGTCGCAGCAGGCGCATACGCCGAACCGAGAATGGGGGCCGAAGAATGGACGCAGTCGAGCCGGCGAGTGGGGGTCCGGGCACCGCCCGGCGCCTGATCATCTTCTACGCGCTGCTCGCGCTGTTGACGGCAGCCGTGACCATCTACGTGGTCAACCGAGGCTCCAGCGAGAAGGCGCAGCCGTCGATCGCCGGTGGCTACGACACCCTCGGCCCGAACCCGTGCATCGGCCCGACCCCGGTTCCCCCGGCCTCGGCGCCGCTCCCGTCGACCGCCCCGGCCCAGCCCGTCGCCTCCGGGCCCCAGTTCGACGTCCAGCAGTCCGGCCAGTTCGTCAACGTCAGCAACCTCCAGCGGACGCTGAGCGGGAAGCTCCGCCTCCATCCGGGAACGCTCCCCAGCGGCGCTCACCGCCTGACCGGGTCGATCTCGTGCGTGAAGGGCGGGAGCGCCAACCTCACCGCGCTGGCGACGCCCGGTGTCAAGGGCACGATCACCGGCACCCTGAACGGAGCCCCGTTCAGCGCCAGCCTCAAGCGTGACCCCCCCGACCCGGGTACGCCCAAGCCGCGGGTCCCGCCGGGGATCGCCGGTACGTACAAGATCTCTCCCCGGTCGACCTGCTTCGGCGGCCTGCTCACCCTGGCCGGCTCCGGCGCGAGCTATCGCCTCAGCGCCAACGGAGCCCCGCTCGGGCCGGTCGCCTACGCGGCCAAGTCCGGAGCCCTGTCGGGTGACGTCGCCTGCGTCCGCGGCGGCCACGCCCGGCTGCGCGGCTCGGCCGTCGACCTGAACCTCAACAACGTGAGCGTGATCCCGCTCGACGTCGCCACCCCCGTCAAGACGGCGGCCCCCGGGGCCAAGGCGCCGCTGACCACGCCGGCCGGCCTCCCGCCGGCGGGTGAGCGGTTCACGGCGGTCAAGCAGCGCAGCGAGTTCAGCAAGCTCGTGGCCGCGCTCTTCCTCGCCGTGATGATCGTGATCGTCGTCGCCCGGCTGTTCGGGGTCCTGGCCGTCAAGGTCGGCCAGCCCCGGGTGATGGGCGAAGTGATCGCCGGGATCTGCCTCGGGCCGTCGCTGTTCGGCGCGCTCGCCCCGACGCTCCAGAGCCAGATCTTCCCGAGCGACATCCTCCCGACGTTCGGGGTGATCGCCAACCTCGGGCTGATCTTCTACATGTTCCTGATCGGGCTCGAGCTCGACCGCTCCCAGCTCAAGGGCCGCCTGGTCCAGGCGGCGGCGATCTCGAACGCCAGCA
This sequence comes from Solirubrobacteraceae bacterium, assembly GCA_034664545.1. GTDB lineage: Bacteria > Actinomycetota > Thermoleophilia > Solirubrobacterales > Solirubrobacteraceae > Palsa-513. The sequence goes on along the minus strand of JAXDHK010000135.1, from coordinate 2,542 downwards.
TCGCCCTGCCGATGATGCTGGGGATCGCCGCGGCGCTCCCCCTCTACAAGCTGATCGGCCCGAACAAGAAGTTCGTCGCCTTCGCCCTGTTCATGGGCGTCGCCATGTCGATCACGGCGTTCCCCGTGCTCGCCCGGATCCTCGCCGAGCGGCGGATGCTCAAGCGGCCGGTCGGGGCACTGGCCCTCGGCTGCGCGGCGATCGACGACGTCACCGCCTGGTTCCTGATCGCCCTGGCCACGACGGTCGCCGTGTCCGGCTCATTCGGGGAGGTCGCCAAGACGATCGGCGAGGCGATCGCCTTCGTGGCCATCATGGCCCTCGGCGTCCGCCCGGTGATCGCCCGGCTGTCGACCGCGTTCGACGAGGTCGGCCGGATCCCCGGGGGATGGATCGTCGCGATCTTCGCCGGGGTCCTCCTCTCGGCCTACGTCACCGAGGAGATCAACATCGCCGTCATCTTCGGCGGCTTCGTCATGGGGATGATCATGCCCCGGAACGCCCGCCTGACCGAGGAGGTCACCCGGCGGATCGAGGACTTCGTCGTCGTCCTCCTGCTGCCGATGTTCTTCGTCTACACCGGCCTGCGCACGAACGTCGGCCTGCTCAACCAGCCGATTCTCATCGCGATCACCGTCGGCCTGATCGTGCTCGCGATCACCGGGAAGCTGGTCGGGGCGGCCGTCGCCGCCCGGGTCAGCGGCTTCGACTGGCGGGCCTCGGCGGTGATCGGGACGCTCATGAACACGCGGGGACTGACCGAGCTTATCGTCCTCAACCTCGCCCTCGAGCGGGGAGCGATCTCGAACGCGCTGTTCGCCGCGCTCGTCCTGATGGCACTGGTCACGACCCTGATGGCCGGCCCGCTGCTCAAGCTCCTCGACCGCGACAACTCCTACGGGGCCAAGGTCGAGGACGAGTTCGCGGCCGCCCGGGACCGGTCGCTGGCCGATCATCCCGGGCTCGTGGTGCCCGAGCATTCGATCCTCGTCGCCCCCCAGACCGACGAGGCCCTCGCCCAGCTGCTCGCCCTGGCCGAGCCGCTCGCCCGCTCGGAGCCTCCGCGCGAGCTGATCCTCGCCCGGCTCGTCCGTCCGCCGCGGGGGGCCGGGGTCCGGGGTGGCCTCCAGACCGAGAACGCCGCGCTCGAGCGGGCGACCGAGGCGGTCAACGAGGCCCGGGAGCGCCTGATCTCCGAGGGGATCGCCGCCCGGGCGGTCGTGCTCCGGTCGAGCGACCCGGGCCAGGACCTCGCCCACATCGTGGCTCAGGAGGGGGTCGACCTGGTGCTGGTCGACGGCCGCCGGCCGCTGCTCGGCGACGGGGTCCCGCTCGGGGAGGTCACGACGCTGCTCCAGAGCGCTCCGTGCGACGTGTCGGTCCTCGTCGCCCGCGAGAACGACCCGATCCAGCTGAGCGGCGACCTCCCGATCCTGGTCCCGTTCGGCGGGGCCGAGCACGACTGGTCGGCGCTCGAGCTCGGGTCCTGGCTGGCCGCCCAGACCGGTGCGCCCCTGAAGCTGCTCGGGGCCGCAGGCTCGACCGAGGAGGGGCCCGGGGTCACGCGGATGCTGGCCGATGCCGGTCTCCTGGCCCAGCAGTTCGCCGGGGTCGCCACCGAGCCGCTCCTCGTCGAGGGCGGTCGCGACGGCATCCTCGCCGCCGCCGGTGGTGCCGGCCTACTCGTCATCGGCCTCTCGGACCGGTGGAAGAAGGAGGGCCTCGGCCCGACCCGGGCGGAGATCGCCAAGGCCGCCCCGGCGCCGGTCCTCTTCGTCCGCCGCGGGACCCGCCCCGGCGCGCTCGCCCCCCGGGGCGAGGTCACCCGCTTCGGGTGGTCGGTCGCCGACAACGGGCAGGCGGCGGCGTTCCTCGCGGGCACCGGCGGTGGCGGGGGCGGCAAGGGCAAGTCGCGCGACTGAGGGGCTCCCCCGAAGCGACTGACTGCTCCGACGCGCACGCGCCGACCGGAAGGCGAGCGCGGGCGGTGGGCTAGACGGACCACAGGGCTTGGGTGGGTGAGAGGCGTGCGGCGCGTAGAGCGGGAATAAGCCCGGCGCCCGCGCCGATCATGAGGGAGGCGGCGATGCCGCCGGCCCAGGCTTGGGTGGGGATGACGGTGGCCCAGTGTCTGGTGTGGGCGTAGATGACGGTGGCGGCGGCGCCGAGGGCGACGCCGACGGTGCCGCCCAGGAGTCCGAGCAGGACGGCTTCGGAGAGGAACTGGGTGCGGATGTGGCCTCTGGTGGCGCCGAGGGCGCGGCGCAGGCCGATCTCGGAACGGCGTTCGAGGACAGAGATGATCATGATGTTGGCGACGCCGACCGCGCCGACCAGGAGGGCGAGGGCGCCGAGGCCGAGGAACAGGCCGTTGAGGGCGCTCTTGGCGTCGGCTTGGGCGACGAGGGCGTCGGAGGGTTGGCTGACGTTGACCTCGCTGGGGTTCTCCGGATTGGCGGTGGCGGCGAGGAGGCTGTCGACGGCATTGACCCGGTCAGTCTGCGCCCGGAGGTAGATCCTGGAGGGGTGGCCATCGAACCCC
>JAXDHK010000134.1:0-14616 GCA_034664545.1 Solirubrobacteraceae bacterium | reverse complement strand
GCCTGCCAACATCGGTCGATGGCCTCCACGGGCGCGGTCGGAGCGGCCGGTCCACCGATCCTCGGCATCGGCGGCCGCGCGCCGGGGCGACCCGGCTACTGGCGGGTCCTCCGGGGAGTGCTCTAAGGCGGGCCGCCCTTCCGCCGGGCGTGAGCTCGCGGCGCCGGTACCCCCGCCCCACGCGTGCTCCATCCGTGCAATCTCCCCCACGGCTGCGCACCCCTACGGAGGTAGCCGCTCCCGGGACCTGGCTTCATGGTCGACATGACCACCGCCACCCCCACCCGAAGCCTCTACCCCGGTCTGGAGCGCCTCCGCCCGGCGCTGACCCGAATCCCGCAGATCGCCCCCGCCGACCTTCCCGCGACGGACGGATTCCTCGCCGGGTCTGACCTCGCCGGGTCCCCGAGCGCCGTCCGGCCGAGCGTCGCCTGGTTGATGCGCGGCGGCCGGTGGATGCTCGTCCGGGCCGGGTGCGACACCGCGATGCTCGTCCTCGCCAGCGTGCTCGCCCGCCTCCTGACCGGATCGGCGACCGTCGAGCTCGCGTCGCTCGCCTTCCCCCCGATCACCCTCATCCTGCTGGGCAGCCACGGCCGCTACGGCCGCCGGCTGCGCGAGAGCGCGCTCGACCGGATCGCCCCGGGAATCGAGGCGATCTCCCTGGGCAGCATGGCCGTGTTCATGCTGACCATCCTCACCGTCGGCAACCGCCTGGCCACGAGCTCCCTGATCGCCCACGCCTGGGTCCTCTCGATCGTGCTCCTCACCGCCGGCGGGACGCTCCTCACCCGGATCGAGACGATCGTCCGGGCCCGGCGGTGGGCCCGGACCCCGACCCTCATCGTCGGGGCCGGCGAGCTCGGGCTCGACGTGGCCGACCGGGTCCGCCGGTATCCCGACTGCGGTCTCGAGGTCGCCGGGTTCGTCGACTCCCCCCGGGCGGCCGCGGGATCCGGGTTCGTCGACTCCCCCCGGGCGGCGGCGGCGGGATCCGACGGCGCTCCCGCGCTCCTCGGCCGGCTCGACGACCTCGCCGACATCGTGGCCGCCCACCGGATCGAGCACGTCGTGATCGCGCTCTCCCGCGCCTCCCAGCCCGAGCTCGACGGCATCATCCGACGCTGCCAGGAGCTCGGCCTCGCCACCTCCGTCGTCCCGAGCGCGGCCGGCGCGATCAACGAGCGGAGTCGCTTCGACTACCTCGGCTCCCTCCCGCTGCTCACCCTCGAGGCGTTCGACCCGACCAGCCTCCGCCTGTCCCTGAAGTACCTCCTCGACCGCCTCGCCGCCGCCCTCCTCGTCGTGATCGCCTCGCCCGCCCTCGGAGCGATCGCGCTCGCCGTGTGGGCCTCCTCCCCCGGCCCGATCCTCTTCCGCCAGCGGAGGACCGGCCAGGACGGTCGGGAGTTCGAGCTCCTCAAGTTCCGCACGATGCGCCTCGACACCGACACCCCCTCCTTCGCCCCCGTCGACGGACTGGCGCCCGGGGGAGTCGAGGGCGTCGACCGGCGCACCGGCATCGGACGCCTGCTCCGGCGGACCTCCCTCGACGAGCTTCCCCAGCTGATCAACGTCCTCACCGGATCGATGAGCATGATCGGCCCCCGGCCCGAGCGCCCCGAGTTCGCCGAGGACTTCTCCACGCGCTTCCCCGGCTACGGCGACCGCGTCCGCGTCCGCTCGGGGATCACCGGCTGGGCCCAGGTCAACGGGTCGCGGGGTCAGACGCCGATCGGCGACCGGGTGGAGCTCGACAACTACTACATCGAGCACTGGACGCCCGGGCTCGACGCCAAGATCCTGCTTCGCACCCTCCCCGCGCTCCTCAAGGGCTCCTGACCGTGGGCGTCCAGCCCCTCTCCGGTCGGCTGGCTCTCGCCTCCGGCCTCTGCGCGCTGGCTCTGGCCGGCGCCGCCCCGGCGGCCGCTGCCCCCCCGTCGACCGGCTCGGGCTACGACGAGACCGGTCAGGCCGGGGTGCTCGGCGTATCGGGGGCCGGATCCTCCGGCGCCGTCCCGGACCGCGGCGGCGCAGCCAACGGCGCCGCGCCGAGCGGCGGCGTGGTCGCGGCCGCGAGATCGACCGGCGCGCCCGCCGGTCGCGCCACTGCCTCGCTCCTCACCCCGGCGTCGTCGGCGGGCGCACCCGCCGCGTGCCCGGGCGCGACGGCCTCCGGCGCCGCCGAGACCGACGATGACCAGCTGGTCATCCGCGGCCGCGCCGCCTACGTGGTCGATCGCGCGACCGGTGAGACCGATCACGCGGGCATCGTCGTGATCCGCCACGGCCGGCTCGTCGTCCTGCCCCAGCCCGCCGCCGACCGCTCGGCGGCTTCCCGCGCGCAGGTCGCCGCATGCCAGCCGGCGTGCCCGGCCTACGACCAGGAGCCCGACGACCTCGCGGTCAAGGACGCCTCCGGGCGCTGGATCGTGGTCGACCGGGCCACGCATCTTGTCGAGCACGACGACTACGTCGCGATCGTCGGCGGTCACCCCGTCATCCGCGAGGTCGACGGGACCACGCGCGACGAGACCGGGTTGCGCTGCTGCGTGACCGCGACCACCACGACCGCCGGGTCTCCTCCGCCCGGGACGCCGGCATCCACGACGGGCGCCAGCGCCGGCGCGGCCGGAGCGGGCACGAGCGGCCGGGCGACGATTTCGATGGTGCTCGGGGCCATCCTCGCCGCCCTCGCCCTCCTCGGCGGGGGATGGCTCATGCGGCGCGGGTGGGAGCGGCGCGGCCGACCAACCGGCCGCGGCCGGCCTTGGCCCGGGGTCTGAGCCGGCGCCGGGTCAGGGCTTCCGGGCCAGGAACGCCGTCCGCGTCTGTTCGAAGACGTCCGCCAGGGTCACGAGCAGAGCATCCGCCCCCGTGAGGTCCCCTGCCCTGGCGAGCGTCTCGAGCTCGGCGGCCAGATGGGCGACCCGAACGGCCCCGAGGGTCGCGCTGCTCCCCTTGAGGCTGTGCGCCGTCTCCCGCACCTCGCCCGCCTCGCCCCGGCCGACGGCGCCGCGCAGATCCAGCAGCTGCCGCGCGGCCTGTTCGAAGTACATGGCGAGGAGGTCGGCCAGATCCTCGGCCTCGAACCCGAGCTCGCGGATCACAGCTTCGTCGAGTAGTTCCGGCGCGTCCCGGCCGGCCGAGGCTTCCATGCTCCCGATGGTCGCAGAATCGTCGTCGGCTCCGGTCGTGGCCCCCGCGGGTCGGTCCGGGGCCCACCGGGCCAGGGCGTCCTTGAGGATCCTGTCCCGGAGCGGCTTGGTCAGGTAGTCGTCCATTCCCGCGGCCAGGCAGCGGGCGCGCTCGCCCTCCATCGTGTTGGCGGTCATCGCGATGATCGGCACCCGCCGGCCCCCGGGCTCGCGCTCGCGGATCGCCTGGGTCGTCTCGAAGCCGTCGAGCACGGGCATCTGGCAGTCCATCAGGATCGCCGCGAAGGAACGGCTCGACAGCGCCTCGAGGGCCTCGAGGCCGTTCGCGGCGACCTCCCCTCGGTAGCCGCACTTCGCCAGCATGTGGAGGGCGACGGCCTGATTGACCTGGATGTCCTCCACGACCAGGATCCGGGGTCCCGGTCCTCGATCGCGGGCCTCGGCCCCGGGGGCCGGGGCCGGCCTCGGTCGCTGACCCGGCGCGTCGCGACTCCCGGCGGCGCGGACGGCCCGAAGCTCCTCGTAGAGTCGCGATCTACGCCCGGGCCGGCTGAGGATCCCGTCGAGCGCCGCGTCACGGGTGGCGTCGTGGCGCCGGCCACTCGGCGTCATCAGCACCAGCCGCGTATCGCCCAGCCACGGCCGCGAGCGAATCGACACCGCGAGCTCGTACCCGCCGCCGTCCGGCACCCCGACGTCGATCAGGGCCAGCGCGTAGGCGTCCCCCGCGGTGGACGCCGATTCGAGCCGGTCGAGCGCCTCGCCGGCGCTCGCGGCGACCTGGCAGCGCATCTCCCAGTGCTCGAGCTGCTCGGCCAGCGCATCCCGACTGGCCGCGCCGGCGTGGACGACCAAAGCCCTCAGCCCGCTCAGGCCGGCCTCCTCGGGACTCGGGCGGTCCCCGCCGGCCACGCGCTCGAGCGTGAGGTCGAACCAGAAGGTGCTCCCCCGGCCCGGCTCGCTCTCGGCCCCGACCGTGCCGCCCATCAGCTCGATCAGCCGGCGCGAGATCGCGAGGCCCAGGCCGGTGCCCCCGAACTTCCGGGTCGTCGACCCGTCGGCCTGCGCGAAGGGCCGGAACAGCCGCTCGAGGGCCTCGGCCCCGATCCCGATTCCCGTGTCCGAGACCTCGACGCGCAGGCCGACCCCACCCTCCGGCGACGGCCGGGACCGGGCCCGGACGACCACCTCGCCGGAGGCGGTGAACTTGATCGCGTTGGAGACGAAGTTCGCGATCACCTGGCGCAGCCGGGCGGCGTCCCCGCGCACGGATGCCGGCAGATCCGGATCGATGGCCACGACCAGCTCGAGCCCCTTCTCGTGCGCCCGGACGCCCGGCATTCCGACCGCCCGCTCGATCGTGTCACAGAGCTCGAACTCGGTCGGGTCGAGCTCGAGCTTGCCCGCCTCGATCTTCGAGAAGTCGAGGATGTCGTCGATGACCCCGAGCAGCGCCTCCCCCGACGACGCGATCGTCTGCGCATACTCGCGCTGCTCCTCGTCCAGATCGGTCTCGAGCAGGAGGTCGGTCATGCCGATCACTCCGTTCATCGGCGTGCGGATCTCGTGGCTGACGTTGGCGACGAACATCGACTTCATCCGCGAAGCCTCGAGCGCCCGATCGTGGGCCAGGGCGAGCTCCTGCTCGACCCCTCGACGCTCGGTGATGTCCCGCGCGAAGACGTTGAAGTCGAAGCCCTCGGCCCCGTCGAGCGGGGAGATCGTCATCTCGATCGGGAACTCCCGGCCGTCGCGGTCACGCCCGGTCCACTCCACCCACCGCCCGATCCCATCCTCGTCCCCCGCCGCCAGGAACCGGTCGATGCTCGCCCGCAGCCTTCCGCGGTCCCGCTCGGGAATCAGGGTCGCGAACAGGTTGCGCCCGAGCACCTCTTCGCGTGACCAGCCGAAGGTCGCCTGCGCCTGCGGATTCCAATCGGTGACCGAGCCGCTCGCGTCGAACGAGACGAAGGAGTCGAGCGCGGTCTCGAGGATCAGCCGGGTCTGACGCTCGCTCGCCTCCAGCGCCGCCTCGACCTCCTTCTTCGCGGTGACGTCCCGCGCCGAGGCGTACATCAGCGCCTCCCCCGGGGGGACGATCGCGTTCCAGTCCAGCCACCGATAGGACCCGTCCTTGGCCTCGTAGCGGTTGACGAAGTTGAGGGTGACCTCCCCGTCGTCGAGCCGGCTCACCTCCCGCAGCGTCGACGCCCGGTCGTCGGGATGGACCATGTCGAGGAACGGCCGCGCCAGGAACTCCTCGGGGGTCCAGCCGAGGACGTGCTCGAGCGCCGGGTTGACGCTCTTGAAGTACCCGTCGAAGCTCGACGCGACCGCCAGGTCACGCGAGAGGTCGAAGTAGCGCGCGGCCACCGCGAGCTGCTCGCGCTCGGCGGTCCGCTCGGTCGTCTCCAGCGAGATGCCGCATGTCGCGTAGGCGGCCCCGTCGTCGTCGAGGAGGGGGAACTTGATCGAGTCGTAGGTGAGGCGCCCCCGCTCCGGATGGTCGGTGAACTCGGTGACCTCGATCGGACCGTCCCGCGCCCGGAGGTCGTGCTCGCGCAAGACCGGCGCCACCTCCGGATGGAGCCAGAAGTCGTCCCGGCCGATGAGGACCTCCTCGACGGACACGCCCTCGGCGGCCGCCCGGCCCGCCAGGCCGGTGGCCTGCGCGAAGCGCGCGTTGTAGAGCAGGTAGCGACCGTCGAGGTCCTTTACGTAGATCAGGGTCATGCTGTTCGCGATCACGCTCCGCAGCAGCCGGTCGCGCTCGTCGGCGCTCCGGGCCACGTCCCCTCGGAGACGCTCGGCGTCGCGCCCCGCGGTCGCGTCGACCGCCGGGCCGGCGGGCCGCCCCGCCTCGTCGGGCCCGCCCCGCCGCCCGATGCCCCGGCTCCCGGCGCGCTGGCGGGCGACGGCGAAGCGGATCGAGCGCCGGAGCCCGTCGGCGTCGTAGCGCCCCTCGACGAGGTAGTCCTGTGCGCCCGCCCCGAGCGCCCGGAGGCCGATCGCCTCGCGGAAGGTCCCGTCGAGGGCGATGACCGCCGCGCGCGGATCCGCCTCCCGCACCGCGCGGACCCGACGCAGGCCGACGTCATCCGGGCGTCCGAGGTCGACGAGGACGGCATCGAAGCGCTCGGCGGCCAGGAGGGCCACCGCCTCGTCGAGGCGCCCGACCCGCGTCGGCGCGTCCACCGTGGGAGTCTCGACCACCCCCCGGGTCGCCCCGGCGGCGGCGCCCGGGTCGGCGACGAGCAGGACCCTGATCGGAGGAGTCGGCACCGGGGTCACGCCGCCGCCGCGGCCGCGGGTGGTGGATTCCCCCCGGCGCCCCGACCGCGCAGGCGCCGCCAGGCGGCGAGGCCGCCGCCTCGGATCTCCCGCCCCGTCGCCGGAGCCAGGACCGTCAGGGCCACCGCGCCGCCGATCCCCCCGGCCAGGCCGGCGGCCAGCAGGCCCCCGGTCGAGGCCGCGCCCCAGGTGCGGTGGACGGCCTCGGCGGCGAGCGCCACCCCGGCGGCCCCGGCGATCCCCGGCCACATCGCCGCGAAGGTCGCCCGACCGGGGATGCCGAGCACCCGGGCGGCCGCCCCACCCATGAGCGCCACCCAGAGGACCCCGCCTCCGGCCCGGGCCCAGGCCACCGTGGTGATCCCGTAGGGCCCGGCGGCGATGACGGTCACCACGAGCACGGGAAGCTGGACCAGGTTCAGCCCGACCATCACCCGCTGGCGCCCGGACGCCTTGAAGGCGTCGCCCAGAGCGAAGCCGGCCGCCGTGATCCCGGACATCACCGAGACCGCGGCGAACACGCCGGCGGCCTCCCGCCACCGGGCGGAGAACACGAGCCCGACCAGCGGCCCGGCGAGAACGGCCATGCCGGCCGCCAGCGGGAGCGCGAGGAGCGACTGGTAGCGGACCAGCCGGAGGGTCGCCCCGGCCACCCCGTCGGCGTCGATCGCCCGCTTGCGGGCCAGGACCGGGAACGCGACGAGCGATACCTGCCAGGCGATGCTCTCCAGCAGCAGGTCGGGAAGGCGAAACGCCACGGTGTACAGCCCCAGCGCCCGTTGACCGAGGATCCGGCCGACGACGACCGCGTCCAGACGCGTCGTGACGACCGCCATGACCTCGAGGAGGGCGGCCCCGAGCCCGTACCCCACCATACTCCGGGCGATCGCCCGGTCGCAGGCGAAGGTCGGGCGAAAGCGGCTGAGCGACCACTGGGCGATCACCCAAGCCGCCGTCCCGGCGAGCATCCCCCACACCAGCGCCGCCGCGCCGAACCCGGCCAGGGCGAGGCCGACGCCGACGCCGGCCCGCGCCAGCGCCCCGGCGACCTCCGTCCCCATCCGCGTGCGGAAGCGCAGGTCGCGGAGGAGCAGGCCGTCGTGGACGCTCCCCAGCCCGGTGAGGAGGACGTCGAGCGCGGCCAGCCGGAACAGCCAGACGTGGTGGCCGACGTGGAAGAAGTCGGCGACCACCGGGGCAGCGAGGACGCCGACCAAGGTCAGGACGCCCGACACCAGGAGGTTGAGCGTGAACGCCGTCTGGACCCGGTCACCGCTCCCGTCCTCCTGCTCGTAGATGACGGTCGCCTTCATCCCGAGGTCGGCGCCCAGCTCGATCAGGCCGAGGACGACGACCACGGCGGCCACGACCCCGAACTCGGACGGGGCGAGCAGGCGCGTCAGCACGAGCAGCGACCCGAAGGCGACCGCCTTCGAGAGCCCGAAGGTCAGGGTCGAGAGGGCGACGCCGCGGACCACCGCCCCCGTCGAGGGCGGACGCGCGCGCGCGGGTCCGGCCGCGCCGGATGTCGGATCGTCGGCGCTCACCCCGCTATCAAGTCACATCGGCCGCGTCCCGGCGTCCGTACGTCGCTGCACGCCGGAGTGACTTACCACGGATGGCGGCCCCCCCGGCGGACTCTAGCTTGGTCAGGACAACGAGCCGACGTGGGACTCCTCCGGGTCCCACCGGGAGGTCAACGACCCGATGAGCCAGATCTCGATCACCGATTCGCCGCACGAGAGCGCCATGGTTCCCTACCTCCGGGCGGTCGGCGCCCACGTTCGGCTGGTCGTGCTCCTCACCCTCCTGACGTTCACCGCGGCCACCGCCTATGCCGTCCACCGGCCCCCGCGCTACACGGCCACCGCCGACGTCCTCGTCACGCCCCTGCCCCAGGACGATCGCAACTTCCTCGGCATCCAGATGATCAGGGACTCGGGCGACCCGACGCGGACGGTGCAGACTGCCGCCTCGCTGGTCGACACGCCGCACGCCGCCATGGCCGCGGCCCAGCGACTGGGCGACGCCACCCGGGAGGAGGTCGCCGCCGCGGTCCACGTCCAGCCGGTCGGCCAGTCGAACGTCCTCGGGGTCAGCGCCAGCGCCGCGACTCCCCAGCGCGCCGCGGCGATCGCCAACGCCTATGCGACGAGCGCCCTCGCCCTGCGCAACGCAGCGCTCAGGCGCCAGATCGGAACGGCGATCGCCACTCTGCGCAGCAGCCCGACGGCGTCCGATCCGACGCGACTGGCCGTGCTCGAGAGCGTCCGCAACGGCGTCGACCCGACGCTCAGCGTCTCGCTGCACGCGCTCGCCCCCGGTGGCCGCGACGGGACCTCGACCCGCGTCATCGCCGCCGTCTCCCTGTTCGCGGGCTTCCTCGTCGCCTCGATCGTCGCGCTGCTGCTCGAGCGGCTCGACGGCCGGATCCGCGAGGAGGAGGACCTGGTCGCGACCTACCGGCTCCCGGTGCTGGCCAGCGTCCCGCCCTTCGCCCGCCCCCTGTTCGGCCCCCGGACGCCGGCGTCGGCCTTCGCGATGCCCGACGGGGTCCGGGAGGCGTTCCGCGGCGTCCAGGTCCAGCTCGACCAGCGGGACGGGCCGGGGCGGACGGTGATGGTCACGAGCGCGTCCCAGGGCGACGGCAAGACGACGTCGGCGATCAACCTCGCCTTCGCCCTGGTCGCCGCCGGGCACAGCGTGATCCTCATCGATCTCGACCTGCGCAAGCCCGACATAGGGCGGCGGCTCGGCATCTCCCCGGACGAGCCCGGCGTCGCCGCCCTCATCACGACCGACGCCCGCCCCGAGGACCTGCTCGTCCAGGCTCCGGGCCTCGGCCCGCTGAAGGTGCTCCCGGCCGGAGCCGACGCCGGACACGTGGTGCTCCTCGACGAGCTCAGCCGGCGGGTGAGCCGGCTGCTCGAGGAGGCCGCTGAGCTCGCCGACTACGTCGTCGTCGACACCGCCCCGCTCGGCGAGATCCGCGACTCGCTGCGGATCGCGCTCGAGGTCGAGTACCTCGTGGTGGTCGCCCGCCTGGGCAACACCAACCGCCGCGGCCTCGAGCAGCTCCGCGACCTCCTCGGGCGCAACGAGCGCATCCCCGACGGGTTCGTCCTGATCGGCGGCGAGGTCGAGGGCGGGAGCTACTACTACCGGTACGGCGCGACCGAGCCGGCCGCCCCCCCGGCCTCGCGGCGGCTGAGCCTCCGCGCGCTCATCGGCGACTGAGCGTCGACCGTGCTCGCGCTGCCGGCCGCGCGCCTGCGCTCGTATGCGGTCCTGACCGCGGCGTTCCCGGCCGCGCTCTTCATCGGGCTGGTCACCGCCCACAAGCCGGGCCAGGGCGCCGGCGTCGCCGTCGGCATCGCCTACGTGCTGATCCTGCTGCTCGACGTCGCGATGGGCATCGCCTTGTGGGTGCCGATCGTCTTCCTCGCCGGCCTCCCCGCCCTCTGGGCGGCTCCCGACATCACGACCGCTCTCGTGCTCGCCGCCTCCATCGGGGCGCTTCGGGTCGGGACACCCGCGGTCCGTCGGGTCCTTCGCGCCCATGTGCGCCTGTTCGTCGCCCTCGGAGCCATGGTTGCCTGGTTCGTGTCGTCGCTCGCCTGGGAGACCGACCCCGCCGGCGGCAGGTCCCGGCTCCTGGCCCTGCTGGCCGCGGCGGCGCTGATGGTGGTGATCGCGACCATGGGCGCGACCCCGCGGGCGGTGCGGCTGATCGTGATCGGGTTCGTGGCCGGCGGGACGGTCACCGTCCTCTACGGCCTGGTCGACACCCAGGTGCTCGCCCCGAGCTCGGCGGCGCTGAGCAACGCGGCGGTGAGCGGACGCCGGGTCGACGGCACGGGGGGCCTCTTCGATCCGAACGAGCTCGCCGCGGCGCTCGTGCCGGCGTTGATCCTCGCCTGCGCGATGATGGGGGTCTACCGGGGCGCCGTCCAACGGCTGGCCCTCGGCCTCGCCGTCGGGGTGATGACGATCGGGCTGGCCGCCACCGAGTCGCGCGGCGGCTTCATCGGCGCGGTCGTCGCCCTCCTCGCCGCCCTGATCCTCTTCAAGGGCCGCCGCGGCGCCCTCCTGCTCGGGGTGTGCACGGTCGCGGCCGGGCTCGGGCTGTGGTTCGCGGCCAACCCGGCGGCGCTCACCCGGGTCACCAACTACGACGGCGGGGGCAGCGGCCGGACCGAGCTCTGGCGGATGGCCTGGGCGATGACCGAACAGCATCCGCTGGCCGGCGTCGGGTACGGGGGGTTCCCGGCGCACGCGCCGAGCTACGAGCGCCGGGTCGGGCCGCTGAAGTTCCTGGCCGTGACCGTCGAGCGCCCCAAGGTCGTGCACAACACCTACCTCCAGGTCCTCGCCGAGGACGGGATCGTCGGCCTCGTGCTCCTGCTCGGCCTGATCGCCGCCGCGCTCCGCGCGGCCCACCTGGCCGCCGCGGGGTTCGATCGACGCGGGAGCCCGGGCCTCGCCGGGGTCGCCCGGGCCGTCCTCGTCGGGACGATCGGTTTCCTCGCGGCCGCCTTCTTCGTGTCGCTGACCACCGACTACCGCCTGTGGCTCCTCCTGGGGCTGGGCCCGGCTCTCCTGGGCATCGCGCGAGGGCCGCTCCCGGGGACCCCGGGCTTCGCCCCATGACCAGCGCCTCCCTGTCCCTGCCGGTCGAGCGCATCCCGGCGGCGCCGGCTCGGACCCCGCGGCGGTCGTCCGCCTTCTCGGCGGCCCCGACCGGGGCCCTGGTGGTCCTCGGAACGTGGCTGGTGTCCCGGAACGGCGGCTACGACGGGGCCGACTGGAACGCGGTGGGCCTGGTGGCGATCGCCCTGCTCGGAGGCGGGATCCTCGCGCTCGGGTCGACCTGGACGCGGCCGGTCCGGGCGATCCTCCTCGTCTACGCGGCCTTCTGTGCCTGGAGCTACGCGTCGGTCGCCTGGGCCGCCGTCCCCGACTCGGCCTGGCAGGCCGCGAATCGGGCGACCCTCTACGGCCTCGTCCTCGCCCTGGTCACCGGTCGCCGGTGGGGCCGGCGCGAGGCGGCGGGGATGGCCGCGGTGCTCGTCGTGGGCGTGACGTGCCTGGCCGTCGGGGTGCTCCTGCGCCCGGGCGACGCGCCCGGCGTCTTCATCGGCGGACGCCTGTCGGCGCCGACCGGGTACCAGAACGCGAACGCCGAGCTGTGGTTGATCGCGCTGTGGCCGGCCCTGGCCCTCGCCTCGGCCGTCCCGCGCCGGTCGATCGGGCGCCCGCTCTGGATGGCGGTCGCGACCCTCCTCGCGGAGGTCAGCCTGCTCTCCCAGAGCCGGGGCGCCATCCTCGCCATGCTCGCGTGCGGCGCCGCCTTCGTCCTTCTGAGCCGCCCCTGGGGGAGGGCCCTGTCCGGCCTGGCCACCGTGGCGGGGGCCTGCGCGCTGGCCTGGGGGCACCTGAGCGCGGCGCGAGCCGCCCGCTCGGGCGGGGATCTCGCGGGGGCGTTCTCGGGGGCGCGCCTGGCCATCGTCCTCTCCTGCCTCGGGGTCGCCGCGCTCGTGCTCGCGGGCGATGCGCTCGCGCCGGCGGCCGCAGGGCTCCTGCGCCGGCTCCGCCCCCGCCCGGCCGTCGCCCCCGGCGCCCGCCGGCCCCGGCGCCGCCGCGCACTCGGCCTGGTCTCGGCGGCGGTGATGGTCGTGGTCATCGCCGGTCATCCGGTCGGCTGGGCCCAGGCGCGCTGGCACGACTTCAAGGACTCGGGCTACTCCCGCGTGGACTCCGGCTCCACCCGCCTGGCCGGGGGACTCGGGTCCAATCGCTACGACTTCTATCGGGTCGCCATCGACGAATGGCTCGCGCATCCGGTCGTGGGGATCGGGGCCGACAACTTCCGCGAGCCCTATCTCGCCGCCCGCCGCAGTCCCGAGGCGCCGCGCTACCCCCACAGCCTTCCGCTCGCGGTGCTCTCCGAGCTCGGGCTCGTCGGCGCGGTCCTGTTCGCCGGCTTCCTCGGGCTCACCGGGCGCGGCTTGGTCGGACCGGTCCGCCGGGGTCCGCCGGTCGCGCTCGGGGCCTGCCTGGGCTTCGCCTCGTGGGTCGTACACGCGTCCGTGGACTGGCTGTGGGAGTTCCCCGGGCTCGGCGTGCTCGCCTTCGTGCTCCTCGGAATCGCGCTGGGCTCCCACCGCCGGGGCGGTCGACCCCGCGTCCGCGCGGCCCGTCCGCGGCCGGTCGTCGTGGCCGGCGCGGTGCTGCTCGGAGCGGCGGTGGTCGCCGCGTTCGCCGTCCAGCTCCTCACCCAGCGAGCCATCGCCGCGGGCGAGCGCGCGTCCGCGGCGCACCCCGTCGCGGCGATGGCCGACTTCGAGCGGGCGGCGTCGCTGGACTCGGCGGCGGGCGACTCCCTGGTGAGCGAGGCGATCCTCGCATCCCGGCTCGGCCGGCCGGCGGTCGCGCTCGACGCCCTCCGCCGGGCGATCGTGCGGGTGCCCGGGGACTGGTTCGCCCACTTCGAGCTCGGCGTGGTCGACGCGGGTCAGGCCGACCGGTCGGGTGCGCTGGCCGAGCTCGGTCGGGCCCACCGTCTCGACCCGGGCCAGCCGACGATCACCGCGACGGCGGCGCTGGTCGCCGCGGGCCGGCAGCTCTCGCCCGGGGCGATCGGGCGGCAGCTGACGGCGCCGATCAACCGCCGTCTGTCGGCGACCGGGGGATAGGGCGGTGCTCGCGCCCCATCCTCCGAGCCAGCGCGGTCAGGCGCCGGTGGACGGCCTGTCCGCTGAGCATCGACGCGGCCACCGGGTCGCGCGAGTCCCAGAGGGGGCCGACATGCCGTCCGCGCTGCGGGCGCAGCCTTCCGGGGCGGATGTGGACGTCGACTGCCCACCAGCGGTAGGCCACCCCGGTCGCGTAGGCGGGCGGATCCGCGGGCGCCCGAGCCGCGCGATCGGTCGCCAGCCGGTGCCACGCGGCCGGGAGGTTCACGCCGCAGGCGGAGGCGAGCGGCATCGAGAGGTAGTACCGGGGGTTGACGTCGGTGATGCACGCCGGCCGGGACGGGTCGAGGACGACGTCGAGCTGGGCGAGGCCCCAATACCCGGCGGAGGCGAGCATGGCGGCGGCGCGGGCGACGAGAGCCTCATCCGGGGCGACGCTGACGGCGAGCGTCGTCGCCCCGCCCTCGGGCGGGGACATCCGCACCACCCGGTGCTGGAAGCGCTCGACCACGCGGCCGTCGCGGTCGACGACGAGCGCGACCGACACCTGGGGGCCGGCGACGTACTCCTGGGCGAGCGCGGGCGCCTGCGCCCCGGCGAGCCGCGCGAGCCCGGCGAGGTCGTCGGCGTGCTCGACGACGACGGCGCTGTTGAACGGCGGCCCGCCCGGCCCGAGGGGCTTGACGACGTAGGGCGGCGGCAGCTCGGCCGCCACCAGGCCAGCCAGGCTGGTCTCGGCGAGGGTGGCCGGAGCTCTGAGGCCGGCGGCGGCGGCGAGCCCGGGAAGCCGGCGCTTGTCGCGCAGCGGCTCGACGCGCTCGGCGGCCGGGTAGGGGAGGGTGATCCGCGGGCTCGGGAGCGGGGTCCGCAGGAGGGCCTGGAGCGAGGCCTCACAGCCCGGGTAGACGACGAGCGGCCCGTGCACGTCGGCGACGCGCCCGACGGCGCGCACGAAGCCGGCCGGATCGGAGTCCGACGGCGGCGCGGTCGCCCGCCGGCGGGCGTAGCGGGACCAGAGACCCGCGGAGCGCCACCCGTCGCCGAGGGCCAGCACGCCGACGCCGGCGCGGCCGAGGTCGCGCAGGCCGGCGACGGCGCTCGACACGTGGACGTCGGTGAGCATCGCCTCGATCGGCATCCCGTCCCTTCCGGCGAGGTGGCGCGGCCGCTGGCGGCGAGGATAGCCCCCGGCGGCGGGCATCGGAGGACTCGTAGGCTGGGGTCGAGATGGCCGGTCTGATCGCGATCCTCGCGCCGGGATCCGCCGCTCCGATCGCCGATCGGCAGTTTGCCGGGCTCGAGCGGAGCTACTCCGCGCTGCGCGGGGCCGACCCCGCCCACCGGGTGGGAGCCGGCGCTCTGGGGACGGCCGCCGTCTACGGAGGGCCGGGCGGGGTGGGCGCGGGCTGGCGGACGGCCGGCGCGTCCTGGGCGCTCTACGTGGGTGAGCCCCACCCGACCGGGGAGCTCAC
>JAXDHK010000133.1:0-2806 GCA_034664545.1 Solirubrobacteraceae bacterium | reverse complement strand
CGCCCCCGAGGGCGATCCGGCAGTCGACCACGCTCCCTTCCCGCGTCTCGAGGACGGCGGCGACCGAGACGACGGCGAAGGAGAAGGACGCCCGGTCGCGGACCTTCCGGTAGGCCGACCGGGCGGCCGGGGGGAGGGGTCCGATCTCGACGGCGACGATCAGCTCGCCCGGCTCGAGCGTCGTGTCCCGGTCGGGCTCGGTGCCCGGAAGGCGGTGGAGGTCGGTGACGGGGATGGTCCGCGTCCCGGCCGGCCCGAGGACCTCGACCCGGGCGTCGAGCGCGGCCAGGGCGACCGCCATGTCCGACGGGTGGGTGGCCACGCACGCCTCGGAGTGGCCGAGGACGGCCAGGTCCCGGTGGTGTCCGGCCCGAGCCGGGCAGCCCGATCCGGGGCGGCGCTTGTTGCAGGGCTTGGTGGCGTCCTGGAAGTACGGGCACCGCGTCCGCTGGAGGAGGTTGCCCCCGACCGTCGCCAGGTTGCGCAGCTGGCCCGAGGCTCCGCCGAGAAGGGCGCGCCCCAGCACCGGGTAGTCCCGGCGGACGGTCGGGTCGGCGGCGAGGTCGCTGTTGCGCACGGCGGCCCCGATCCGCAGGCCCCCGGCCGGGAGCTCCTCGATCCGGTCGTGGTCGAGGCGGCTGACGTCGACCAGGAGCTCCGGGGTCTCGACCCCGAGCTTCATCAGGTCGACCAGGTTGGTCCCCCCGCCGAGGTACCGGGCCCCGGGGCCGGCGGCGGCGAGGGCGGCGACGGCGGCGTCGGCGTCCTCGGGCCGGCGGTAGGCGAACGGCCTCACGGGGCCGGCTCCCCGCCGGCCGGGGCGCAGGCGGCGATGGCGGCGACGATGTTGAGGTAGGCCCCGCACCGGCAGAGGTTCCCGTTCATCCGCTCGCGGATCTCGTCCTCGTCGAGGTGGACCGGCCCGGAGGCGTCCAGGGCGGGGGTCGCCGCGCTCGGGTGGCCGGCGGCGGCCTCGGCGAGGAGGCCGGCCGCCGAGCAGAGCTGCCCGGGGGTGCAGTACCCGCACTGGAAGGCGTCGTGCTCGATGAACGCCGCCTGGAGCGGGTGGAGCTCGTCGCCGTCGGCCAGGCCCTCGACGGTGACCACCGCCGCCCCGTCGTGGGCGACGGCCAGGGCCAGGCAGCTGTTGGCCCGGCGGCCGTCGATCAGGACCGTGCACGCCCCGCACTGGCCGTGGTCGCAGCCCTTCTTGGTTCCGGTCAGGCCGAGATGCTCGCGCAGGAGGTCGAGCAGGGTCACCCTCGTGTCGACCACCAGGCGGTGCTCGTCGCCGTTGACCCGCAGGGCGACCTCCACCTCGTGCCGTCGTGCTCGGACGTCCACTTCACCTGAGCGTAGCGGGGCCGGCCGGGCGTGCGACACTCTGCGGCGTGGGTACGGCGAGCCTCGACCATCCGAGCGTCTGCCATGACGGAAGCACGATGGCCACGGCCCGGACCCGGCTCTACAAGGCCGGGAAGCTCGAGGCCGAGGGCTTCCCGGTGGCCGAGATCAGCGATCGGATGGCGGAGCCGGGCACGGTGGTCTGGCTCGACCTAGCCGCCCCGATCGAGGCCGACCTGATGACGATCAGCGACGAGTTCTCGCTCTCGCCGCTGGCCGTCGAGGATGCGGTCGCCGTCCGGGAGCGCCCGAAGCTCGACCGTTACGACGACCACCTGTTCATCAACCTCTACGCGACCTTTCTCGACGCGTCGAGCGGCGAGCTCGGGACGAGCGAGATCGCCGCGTTCGTGACCCCCCGGGCGCTGATCACCGTCCGCAAGGACGAGCACTTCGACGCCAACGAGCTCCTCGCCCGGTGGGACGCCAACCCCACGCTCGCCTCGAGCGGGGTCGGCTTCCTCGTCCACGGACTGCTCGACCTCGTGGTCGACGGGCACTTCGCCGCGGTCCAGGTCCTCGACGACGAGCTCGAGGAGCTCGAGGACCACCTGTTCGACGAGCTGCGGCCCGGCCGGATCGACGTCCCCCGCCGGAGCTTCGAGCTCCGCAAGAGCCTCGTCCGCCTCCGGCGGGTCGTGCTCCCCATGCGCGAGGTGGTCAACGCCCTGTTGCGCCGGGACCTCGGGGTGGTCGACGATGCGATGGCCCCCTCCTACCAGGACGTCTACGACCACGTGCTCCGGGCGACGGAATGGACCGAGAGCCTGCGCGACTTCGTCACCACCATCCTCGAGACCCATCTCACCATCCAGGGCAACCGGCTCAACGAGACGATGAAGAAGCTGACGGGCTGGGCGGCGATCATCGCCGTCCCGACCGCGGTCACCGGGTTCTTCGGCCAGAACGTGCCCTACCCGGGGTTCGCCCACAAGTCCGGCCTCTACGAGTCGGTGGTGATCATGGTGGTCATCGCCGTCGCCCTCTACGTCATGTTCAAGCGCAGGAACTGGCTGTAGGCTCCGGTCGTGGCCCCGCTCCACCCCCAGGCCCGGGAGCTCCTCGAGTCATCGGCGCTCGTTCACATGACGACGCTCAACGCCGACGGGAGCCCCCAGATGACCTGCGTCTGGGCCGGGGTCGACGGCGAGGACATCGTCACCGCCCACCTCTTCCGCTCGCTCAAGGTCCGAAACCTCGAGCGCGACCCCCGGGTCGCCCTGTCGATCGAGGGGGCCGGGCTCGACGAGCGGGGCCTGCGCGAGTACCTCGTGGTCCGGGGGACGGCCCGGATCGAGGAGGGCGGGGCGGCCGACCTGCTCCAGCGCCTGGCCCACGTCTACCTCGGGCCCGAGGTCCGCTTCCCCCCGATGGACGACCCCCCGCCCGGCTACGTCGCCCG
>JAXDHK010000132.1:0-5489 GCA_034664545.1 Solirubrobacteraceae bacterium | reverse complement strand
CGGAGGCCGTCGAGTCGGCCTGGAAGCTCGTCCGCGCCTACCACCGCACCCAGGGCCAGCCCACCCGGACCAAGCTCATCGCCCGCCAGCTCGCCTACCACGGAACCTCGCTCGGCGCCCTCGCCGCCACCGGCGTCACCGCCCTGCGCCAGCCGTTCGAGCCGCTCACCCCCGGCGGCTGTCACGTCCCCAACACCAACGCCTACCGCTGGCCCGAGGGCCGCGACCCCCTCTGGGCGGCCGACGCCATCGAGGAGCGGATCCTCTTCGAGGGGGCCGAGACCGTCGGGGCGGTGATCCTCGAGCCCGTCCAGAATGCCGGCGGCTGCTTCATCCCCCAGGACGGGTACTTCCAGCGGGTCCGGGAGATCTGCGACCGCCACGGGGTGCTCCTCATCTCCGACGAGGTGATCTGCTCCTGGGGGCGCCTCGGGCACTACTTCGGCTGTGAGCGCTACGGCTACCTCCCCGACATCATCACCACCGCCAAGGGCCTCACCTCGGCCTACGCCCCGATGGGGGCGATGATCGTCTCCGACCGCGTCGCCGAGCCGTTCATGACCGGAACCGCAATGTTCGCCCACGGCTTCACCTTCGGCGGCCACCCCGTCGCCGCGGCCGTCGCCCTCGCCAACCTCGAGATCATCCGCCGCGAGGATCTCTGCGGCCGGGTCCGCGACCACGAGGCCGCGTTCCGGGCGGTGCTCGACGGCCTCCGCGACCTCGAGATCGTCGGCGACGTTCGCGGCGCCGGGTACTTCCACGCGATCGAGCTCGTCAAGGACCGGGAGACCAAGGAGACGTTCAGCCCGGCCGAGTCCGAGTCCCTCCTGCGCGGCTTCCTCTCCGGCGCGCTCTACGACCACGGCCTGATCTGCCGAACCGACGACCGCGGCGACCCGGTGATCCAGCTCGCCCCGCCGCTCATCGCCGGGCCCGACGAGTTTGCCGAGATCGGGTCGATCCTCCGCACCGTCCTCACCGAGGCCGGGGAACGGGTCGACCGCGGCTGATGCTCACCCTCGAGCGCCTGATCGCCGGGGTCGGGCTGACCCTCGCCACCGGGGCCGACGCCGGGCCGACCCGGGTGCGCTCGGTCCACAGCACCGAGCTTCCCGACCCCACCCCCTGGCTCTCCGGCGGCGAGCTCCTGCTCACCACCGGCGCCCAGCTCGACGCCGGACCCGGGGCCGAGCGGGCGTACGTCGAGCGTCTCGTCGCCCACGGCATCGCCGGCCTCGGCTTCGGGACCGGCTTCGCCCACCCGCGCCTGCCCGACGCTCTCCTCGCCGCCGCCCGGGCCGCCGGCTTCCCCGTCTTCGAGGTGCCCTACGAGGTGCCTTTCATCGCCATCACCGAGCGGGCCTTCGCGGAGCTGGCCGGCGAGCAGCTCGATGCCCTCCGGCGGAGCATGGCGATCCAGTCGCGTCTCGAGCGCCTCGTGCTCGACGCCCAGGGCCTCGATCAGGTCGTCCGCGTCCTCGCCGGCGAGATCGGCGGCTCGGCCGGGGTCCTCGGCGCCCGCGGGGAGACGCTCGCCTGGCACGACGCCGCCGGCCCCCCCGGCCCCCTCGCGCCCCCGGACCGGGCCCGGGCGGCGCTCCGCGAGGCGATCGCCGCCTCGACCGAGGAGCCGCCCCCGGACGGACTCCTCGACCCCGACGGGAGCACGCTCGCGCTCCCGGTCGTCGTCCGCCCCGGCGCCCGCCCCCAGGCCTGGCTCGCGGCCGTCGCCCCCGGGGAGGGACCGCTCGGCGAGCTCGAGCGCCTCGTCCTGCGCCAGACGGTGACCGTCGTCGCCCTCGAGCTGATGCGCCTGCGCCTCGTCCGCGACACCGAGCGGCGCCTGGCCGGGGACGTGTTCGCCGAGGCGCTGACCGGCCGCCTCCACGCCGAGGAGGTCGAGGCCCGCCTGCGGCCGTTCGGCATCGGCGGGGAGCTCGCCGTCCTCGCGTTCGCCGTCTCCCTGCGGACCGACCCGGCCGCCGCCGAGGCGGCGCTCGAGCGGACGCTCGAGGGCCTCGACGTCCCGGCGCTGGTCGCCACCCGGGGCGGGCTCCTCTGCGCCGTGGTCGACGCCGCCGGGCGCGATCCGATCGACCTGGCCCGGAGCCTCCGGCGCGAGCTGGCCGCCGAGCTCGGCGACGTCCGCGCCGCCGCGAGCCGGGTCGGCGCCCCCCAGGCGCTCCGGCGGAGCTTCCACGAGGCCCGGTGCGCCCTCGAGGCCGTCCGCCACGCCAACGGCGACGGTCCGGAGGTGGCCTCCCACCGCGACCTCGGCGCCTTCCACCTCCTCCTGTCCCTCCAGGACGACGAGGCCCTCCGGTCCTACAGCGAGAGCGTGCTCGGGCCCCTCTCGGGGGCCGACGCCGGGTACGGCGGCGAGCTCCTGCGCTCGCTCGACGTGTTCCTCGAGCACAACGGCCACTGGGAGCGGGCCGCGGCCGAGCTCTACTGCCACCGCCACACCCTCCGCTACCGGCTGCGCCGGGTCGAGGGCCTGACCGGCCGCGACCTCTCGAGCACGCGCGACCGGATCGAGTTCTGGCTCGCCCTCCGGGGCCGGGAGCTGGCCCGGTGAAGGTCGCCGTCCTCGGCGCCGCGGGAACCGTCGCCCCGGCGATCGTCCGCGACCTCGCCGAGTCGGAGGAGTGCTCGAGCCTGCTGCTCCTCGACCGCGACGGCCCCGGGGCCGAGGCGGTCGCCGCCCGGCACGGGGCCGGCAAGGCGAGCACCGCCCGCATCGACGCCTGCGACGGCCTGGCCGAGGCGCTCGACGGCTGCCAGGTCCTGGTCAACGCGGCCGGCTACCGCATCAACCTCGAGGCCATGGAGGCGGCGCTCACCGCCGGCTGCCACTACGTCGACCTCGGCGGCCTCTACTGGATGACCGCCCGCCAGATCGAGCTCGACGAGCGCTTCATCGAGGCCGATCTCCTCGCCGTGATCGGGATGGGGGCCAGCCCGGGCCAGACCAACGTGATGGCCGAGCGGGTGGCCCGGGAGCTCGGGGAGAAGGTCACCGAGATGCACGTCAGCGTCGCGACCACCGACCCGGCCCCGCCGGCCGGCGACGGGCTCCTCCGACTCCCGCATGCCCTGCGCACGCTGATCGACGAGCTGACCATGCCCGCGATCGTGATCGAGGACGCCTGCCCCCGCAAGGTGGCACCGCTCTCCCCGGGGGGGACCGTGGCCTTTCCCGACCCGGTCGGTCCGGTCGAGACGATCTTCGCGCTCCATTCCGAGCTCCAGACCTTCACCCGGAGCTTCGGCCTCACCCGGGCGAGCTTCCGGCTCGGCCTCCCGCCCGAGCTCCGCCGCCGCCTCGAGGCGCTCGTCGGCATCGGTGACGACGAGCTCGCCGCAGCGGCCGCCGCCGCCCTCCCCCCGTCAGACCAGGCCGTCGCCGCCCACGTCGTCGCCGGACGCTCGGCCGGACGGACGGCGCTCCTGACCGCCGTGACCCGGCCGATCGAGGCGTGGGGGATGGGCGGGGGGATCGTCTCCGTCGCGGCCCCGGCGGCCGCCGCCGTCCGGTTGATCGCCCGGGGGAGGATCGAGCCGGTCGGGGTCTGCGCCCCCGAGATGTGCGTCGACCCCGACGACCTGATCCCCGAGCTCGAGCAGCGCGGCTGCACCTTCGTGCTCGAGGTCCGCGACCGGAGCCTCCCGGCGTGAGGATCGGGGTCCCCACCGAGATCAAGCCCGACGAGTACCGGGTCGCGCTGACCCCGGCCGGCGTTCGCGAGCTGACCGTCCACGGACACGAGGTGATCGTCCAGGCCGGAGCCGGCGAGGGGAGCGCGATCGAGGACGCGGACTATGCGGCCCAGGGAGCCCGGATCGCGCCCGACGCCCCCGCGGTGTTCGGGCAGGCCGAGCTCATCCTCAAGGTCAAGGAGCCCCTGCCCGACGAGGTGGCCCGGCTCGGCCCCGAGCACACCCTCTTCACCTACCTTCACCTCGCCGCCGCCCCCGCGCTGACCGCCGGGCTGTGCGCGTCGGGGGCGACGTGCATCGCCTACGAGACGGTCGAGGCGGCCGACGGGAGCCTCCCGCTGCTCGCCCCGATGAGCGAGGTCGCCGGGAAGATCGCGACCCAGGCCGGGGCGTTCATGCTCGAGAAGCCGCTCGGCGGTCGCGGGGTCCTCCTCGGCGGCGTGCCCGGGGTGGCGGCGGCGACCGTGCTCGTGATCGGCGGCGGGGTGGTCGGGCTGAACGCCGCGTTGATCGCGATCGGGATGCAGGCCGACGTCTTCGTCTACGACCGGTCGATCGACCGCCTCCGGGAGCTCGACCTCGTGTTCGGCGGCCGGGCCTCGACCGTCTACTCCTCGACCCTCGCGATCGAGGAGATGCTCCCGGCCGCCGACCTCGTGATCGGGGCCGTCCTGATCCACGGCGGCCGGGCGCCCTGGGTCATCCGCCGCGAGCAGCTCGCCGTGATGAAGCGCCGGGCCGTCCTCGTCGACGTCTCGATCGACCAGGGCGGCTGCTTCGAGACCTCGCGCCCGACGACCCACTCGGTCCCGACCTACGAGCTCGACGGGATCACCCACTACTGCGTGACCAACATGCCCGGGGCCGTCCCGGTGACCGCGACCTACGCGCTGACCAACGCCACGCTCCCCTACGTCCTGCGCCTCGCCGACCGGGGGATCCCGGCCGCCCTGGCCGAGAGCGCCGAGCTCCGGGGCGGCGTCAACGTCTCCGGCGGGCGGGTCGTCCACCCGGCGGTCGTCGAGGCGCTTGCCGGGGCGCAGCTCGACCTCGTGGCGGCGGGCGCCCCGATCGCCACCGCCGGCGACAGCGCCACCGCCGGTGCCGGCGACGGCGGCCGGACGTGAGCCAGCCGGCGCCCCCGACCGAGATCTGGAACTTCATCGGGGGCGATTGGCGCCCGCCCGCGGGCGGGGCGACCGAGGAGATCGTCAACCCGGCGGCCGGTGGCCCGATCGCCCGGGCCCCGCTCTCGGATGCGGTCGACGTCGACGCGGCGGTCACCGCCGCCGACCAGGCCTTTCCCGGGTGGGCGAGCGCCACCCCCGGCGACCGGGCGCTGGCCCTCCTGCGGATCGCCGACGGACTCGAGGAGCGGGGCGAGGAGCTCAGCCGGGTCGAGTCGCTGAACGTCGGCAAGCCGATCGAGGCGATGCGCGAGGAGATCCCGTTCATCGTCGACAACCTCCGCTTCTTCGCCGGGGCCGCCCGCTGCCTCGAGGGCCGGGCGGCCGGGGAGTACGTGGCCGGCTACACGTCGATGGTCCGCCGGGAGCCGGTCGGCGTGGTCGGGCAGATCGCCCCGTGGAACTACCCGCTGATGATGGCGATCTGGAAGATCGGACCGGCGCTGGCGGCGGGGAACACGGTCGTGCTCAAGCCGTCCGAGCAGACCCCGATGACCGCGGCCCTCCTCGCCGGGATCGCGGCCGAGCACCTGCCTCCGGGGGTGCTGAACGTCGTCTTCGGCCACGGCGAGGCCGCCG
>JAXDHK010000131.1:0-8198 GCA_034664545.1 Solirubrobacteraceae bacterium | reverse complement strand
CGCCCTTGGGGATGTAGACGAACGACCCGCCGGACCAGACGGCCCCGTGGAGGGCCGAGAACTTGTTGTCCTGGGCGGGGACGCACTTGGTCATGAAGTACTGCTTGACGATGTCCGGGTACTCGCGCACCGCGGTGTCCATCGAGCAGAAGAGGATGCCCTGCTTGGCGTACTCCTCCTTGAGCCCCTCGTAGACCGGCTCCTGGCGCCAGACGCCGACGACCCCGGCGAGGTGCTCACGCTCGGCCTGGGGGATGCCCAGGGCCTCGTAGGTGTCCTTCATGTCCTTGGGAACGTCGTCCCAGGAGTCGAAGCGCCCGGTGGTGGGCGGGGAGTAGAGGACGAGGTCGTCGAAATTGAGGCCGGAGAGATCGCAGCCCCAGGTCGGGACGGTCTTGCGCTCAAAGATCTCGAAGGACTTCATGCGCTGCGCGGCCATCCATTCGGGATCGCCCTTGATCTTCGAGAGCTCGCGGATGACCTCGCGCGACACGCCCTTGGGGGAGACGAGCTCACCGGCGTCGGTCTCGATGATCGGACTCGACTTCGGAATGCGAGTGATATCTGTGGCGGCCATAAGCTCCTCTGCGTAATCCTGTGCTCGGGGGTAGGAATTATATCGGGTCGGGGTGGTCGGAACGGGGTTCTTTTGGAGCAGTTTCGGGTCGGAGGCCGAACCGAGCAGGCTCGGACCGGTCCCGGGCTCGGCCAGGGCTACTCGGGCCAGCTTCCCTCGCCGGTGATCGCGGCGCGCATCGCCTTGAGGCTGAGGAGGGCGCACTTGCGCCGGGTGGCGGAGATCGGGATGCCCAGGAGGTCGAGCATCCAGTCGGCGTCGAGGGTGGCGACGGCGTCGAGCTCCATCCCGATCAGCTCCTCCGAGGCGATCGAGGCCGAGGCCTGGGAGATGGCGCAGCCGTGGCCGTGGAAGCGAAGCTCCTCGACGACGCGGCCGTCGCCGACCCGGATGTGGACGCCGAGCTCGTCTCCGCACAGGGGGTTGTGCTCGTGGGCCTCGAGGTCGTGGGGGTCGAGCTCGCCGAAGTTCTTCGGACGCTTGTAGTGCTCGAGGATGTAGTCGCGGTAGAGGTCGTCCATCGTGGCTCAGGCCATTAGAGGCCGAACACCTCGCGGGCCCGGCCGAGCGACGCGATCAGGGCGTCGACGTCGGCGATGTTGTTGTAGGGCCCGAAGCTCGCCCGGGCCGTGGCCCCGATGCCGAGCCGGCGCATCAGCGGCTGGGCGCAGTGGTGGCCGGCGCGGATGCAGACGTTGTCGCGGTTGACGAGCTCGGCGATGTCGTGGGGGTGCATCCCGTCGATCACGAAGGAGATCAGCCCGGCGCGCTCGGCCGGGCCGACGATCCGGACGCCCTCGACCCCGGCCAGGCCGGCCATGGCGTACTCGGTCAGGGTGTGCTCGTGGGCCCGGACGCGGTCCATGCCGATCGCGGCGAGGTAGTCGATGGCGGCCCCGAGGCCGACGGCCTGGGCGATCATCGACGTCCCGGCCTCGAACTTCCAGGGCAGCTCGTTCCAGGTCGAGCGCTCGATGTCGACGTGGGCGATCATGTCGCCGCCGCCGAGGAACGGGCGCATCGACTCGAGCACCTCGGCCCGGCCGTGGAGGACGCCGACCCCGGTCGGCCCGAGGACCTTGTGCCCGGTCCAGACGTAGAAGTCGGCCCCGAGGGCGCCGACGTCGACCGGCATCTGGGGGACGGCCTGGGAGCCGTCGACGAGGACGAGGGCCCCGGCCGCGTGGGCGCGCCGGACGATCTCGGCGACGGGGTTGATCGTCCCGAGGACGTTGGAGACGTGGGCGACGGCGACGAGCTTGACGTCGCCCTTGGCGAGCTCCTCGTCGAGCTGGTCGAGCGAGAGCAGGCCGTCGGGGCTGACCTCGAGGTGGCGGAGGGTGGCCCCGGTGTCCTCGGTGGCCAGCTGCCAGGGGACGATGTTCGAGTGGTGCTCCATCTCGGTGATCAGGACGGCGTCGCCCGGGGCGAGCTCGTGGCGGCCCCAGGCGTAGGCGACGAGGTTGATCGCCTCGGTGGCGTTGCGGGTGAAGATCGTCGTCCGGGTCTCGCCCCCGCAGAAGGCGGCGATCCGCTCGCGGGCGCCCTCGAAGAGCTCGGTCGCCTCCTGGGCGAGGAGGTAGACGCTCCGGTGGATGTTGGCGTTGTGGTAGCGGTAGTAGTCGTCGAGCGCCTTGAGGACGGCCTCCGGCTTCTGGGAGGTGGCGCCGGAGTCGAGGTAGACGATCGGGCGGCCGTCGATCTGCCGGGCGAGGATCGGAAAGTCGCCGCGGATGTCGAGCGTCGTGTCGGTGGTCGTGGCCATGGGGCTACCTCGCGAGGGCGTACTTCTCGATGTCGGCGGCGGCCGCGTCGAGCTTGGCCCGGATCCGGTCGCGGATCGTCTGCTCGAGGCCGGGGTCGTCGAGCTGGACGATGAGGGGCTCGAAGAACCCCTCGACGATCACCCGGACGGCGTCCGGCCGGGTCAGGCCGCGGGTCTGCATGTAGAAGATCAGCGCCTCGTCGAGCTCCCCGACCGTGCCCCCGTGGGAGGCGGAGACGTCGTCGGCGCAGACGAGGACCGACGGGATGGCGTCGAGCTTGGCCTGGGCCGAGAGGAGCATCGAGTGGACCTGGAGGTAGGTGTGGGTCTGCTGGGAGCCGGGGTTGATCTGGATCAGCCCTTCGAAGCTCGCCCGGCTGGCACCGGTGGCGGCGCCCCGCCAGTGGACGTCGCCCGAGGACGGGCCGGTCTCGTGGAGGTCGACGGCGAAGACGTCGAGGTGCTCGTCCTCCTGGGCGAAGAAGATGCCCCGGAAGGCCATGTCCCCGCCCTTGCCGGCGACGACGAGCTCATCGTGGTGGCGGATCAGGTGGCCGCCGAGGAGGGCCGGGAGCCAGTGGCAGTAGGCGTCGCGGGTGACCTCGACGACGGCGGTCGAGACGTCGTAGACCTCGCCCGACCCCCAGTCGGTCACGTGGGCCAGGCGGCAGCGGGCGGCGTCCTCGAGGTAGAGCTCGAACTGGCCGGCGTGGAGGGCCTGGCCGTCGAAGTCGGCGCCGAGGTCGTACTCGTGGAGGCGGAAGTCGGTCTGTCGGTCTCCGATGGCCAGGGTGTGGGCGTACTGGGCGGTCCCGGGCTCGGTGATCTCGTAGACGAGCTGGAAGGGATGCTCGACGGCGAGGCCGGGCGGGACGTAGAGGAAGGCTCCGCCGGTCCAGAGCGCGGCGCCGGCCGCCTCGAGCTTGTCCCGGTCGAGGGTCAGGCGGCGCATGAAGTAGCGGGCGAAGAGATCGGGGTGGTCGTGGGCGGCGTCCTCGAGCGAGCAGAGGATGACCCCGGCCGCGGCGAGGGTCGGGTCGAGCTCGACGTGGACGACCGACCCCCCGCGCTGGACGAGGGCCCCGGCGCGGGGCCCGTCGCCGAGCACGGCCGGGAGGGTGGCCTCGGGGGCGTAGGTCCGGTTGCGCAGGGCGGGGAAGTCGAGCTCGTCGAGGGTGGTCCGCCAGAAGCCGGAGCGCCGCCAGGTGGGGAGCCCGAGGCGGTCGTGGGCGGCGAGGGCCAGGGCCCGGAGCTCCTCGAGCGTCCCGGTCGAGCCGGCGCCGGCCAGCGCCCGGTAGAGCGTGGCGGCCCGGGCGGTGCCGGGCTTGCGGCGGACCGGCGGGGGGGCGGTGGTGGTCGCCGGGTCAGACACGGGCGCCGACCTCCTCGCGGATCGGGTCGTAGCCCTCGCGCTCGAGGCGGTCGACCAGCTCGGGCCCGCCCTCCATCACGATCTTCCCGTCCATGAGGATGTGGACGAACTGGGGGGTGATGTAGTCGAGGATCCGCTGGTAGTGGGTGATGATGAGGGCGCCGACGCCCTGCTCGGCGTGGAGCTTGACCACGCCCTGGGCGACGGTCCGGAGCGCGTCGATGTCGAGGCCGGAGTCGGTCTCGTCGAGGACGGCGATCTCGGGGGCGAGCATGGCCATCTGGAGGATCTCGGCGCGCTTCTTCTCGCCGCCCGAGAATCCGTCGTTGAGGTGGCGGGAGGTGAAGGCCCGGTCGACGTCCAGGAGCTGGACGGCGTGGGCGAGCTGCTTGCCGAACTCCTTGACCTTGATCGGCTCGTCGCGCTTGGCGTTGATCGCCATGCGCAGGAAGTTGGCCACCGAGACGCCGGGGACGGCGACCGGGTACTGGAAGGCGAGGAAGAGGCCGGCGCGGGCCCGCTCGTGGGCCGGGGCCTCGGTGATGTCCTCGCCGTTGAAGATGATCTGGCCGTCGGTGACCTCGTAGGCCGGGTGGCCCATGATCGTGTTGGCCAGGGTCGACTTGCCCGACCCGTTCGGGCCCATCAGGGCGTGGATCTCGCCCTTGCGGACGGTCAGGTCGACGCCGCGGAGGATCTCGCGCTCCTCGATGCGGACGTGCAGGTTGCGGATCTCC
The DNA here is from genome assembly GCA_034664545.1 of Solirubrobacteraceae bacterium. Classification (GTDB taxonomy): domain Bacteria; phylum Actinomycetota; class Thermoleophilia; order Solirubrobacterales; family Solirubrobacteraceae; genus Palsa-513. The sequence continues at coordinate 3,747 of JAXDHK010000131.1, read as the reverse complement.
AGTTCAGCCATGTCGCTCCAGTCCCGGGCCGCTTAGGCGGCGACCGGCTTCTTGCGGTTGGTGGGAATCAGGTCGGCGAGCGTGGTGTCGGTGAGGGTGCGGACGATGGCGAAGCGGACACGGGTCCAGAGGATCTTCGTCGTGCATACGTGATCCGGATCAGTCTCCCGGGAGCAGACGACACCCCCGCCGGGGGTGCTCGAGATGCATTCGATCGGGGCGATCGTCCCCTCCAGCGCCTCGACGACCTCTGCCATGGTGATCTGGTCGGCCTCCCGGGCGAGGAGATACCCCCCGCGGGCGCCGCGCCGGCTCTCGATCAGGTCGGCCCGGCGCAACCGGGCCACGAGATGCTCGAGGTAGGCGAGCGGGAGCCCCTCGTGCTCGGCGATCTCGGCCAGGGGCACGGGCTGGTCGCCGCCCCGACGGGCCAGCTCGACCATCACGCGGACCCCGTACTCGGCCTTGGTTGAGAACATCATCGTCTGGAATACCTACCTGGCCGGTAGGGTATCAGGACAAGGGGTTCCCGGGGTGGCCGAGGTGGCTGGAGTAGGCTTGTAGACCGCCGGTCAACAAGTCCACCGAACGGGGTCAGTCGTTCTCCGCCAAGTCACCGCTGCTCTCGAGCCCAGGCGCCGGCTGGCCCTGGCTGGGTATTCGACCGCGCTCCTCCTCCTGACGATCGAGCTCGGCCGGAGCGATCGACTCCCGCTTCCGATCGGTCTCCTGGTCGTCGGCTTCGTCACCGTCCACGTGGGGGTGGGCCTGCTGCTCGGAGCCTGGCGCTGGATCTGGCTGGGACTCCTCCTCGTGGTCGCCGTCGTCGCCGCGGCGGTCCTGGCCGGCGACGGCCTGGTTGTGGTCGCCGCCGTGCCGGCGGTCCCGGTCGGCATGGCGGGGATCGCGAGCGGGGTCGGCCTGCGGCGGGTCGTCGGTCGCCGCCGGGCGGCCGGGCCGTGGGGGATGACGGTTCTGGGTGCGGCGCTCCTGGCGGTCGCCTGGCTGCCCCTCCCGATCGCCCTGGTCGAGCGAGCCCGGACCGTGCGGGTCGACCGGACCCGGCCGATCGGCATCGACGAGCGAACCGGCCGGATCGGGGGGGTCGGCCTGGGGGACGCCGCGGCGAGCGTGGCGTCCAGGTTCGGGGCGGTCCGACCGACGGGGGACGGCGGGCCGGCGGGACCGCTGAGCGACGCTGCCTATCCGGTCGGTCCGACCAGCCTCGAGACGGGTCCGACCGGGCACGAGACGTTCATGCGCTATCGAGGCGTGGCCTTCGGAGTCGACGGGACCGCGGTCTGGACGGTCCAGATCACCGATCGCCAGGCGCGGACCCGCCGGGGCGTCGGCGTCGGCGACAGCCTCGCCCTGGTCCGGCGGGCCTATCCCGGCCTCCATTGCGGGGAGGATCTGGTCGGGGAGGACGAGTACACGCCGTTCCCGTTCTGCTCGGGACGAACCGACCGGGGCGCCTACATCTACTTCAGCGCCTCCTACACCCGGCCTGGCGTCCCGGTCACGAAGATCACGCTCGCCCCGTTCCCGATGCCTTGAGGCCCTGGGTCAGAGCACGACGCGGGCCGGGCCGTGCGCCGGGATCGGCTCGGCCTGGAGCCGGCGGATGTCGTGGGCGAGCGCCTCGGGGGTCAGGAGATCCGACTGGTAGCCGATCCTGGGTCGGCCGGTCGGGTCGAGGAGGACGGTGTCGACCGAGTGGTCCGAGCGCGCCCCCTTCCCGCCGGTCTGGGGCCCGACGCCGAACGCTCGCCAGATCGGTGCGAGCGCGGGGCGGGTGCCGAGGAGGAAGTCGAGCCGGCCGGCGACCGACTGCTTGACGAGGAAGCGCCGGGCGTTCAGGGGGGTGTCGCCGGTCGGATCGACGCTCACGGCCAGGGCGGGGACCCGGTGGCCGAGCTGGTCGAGGGCGCCGCGGATCTGCTGGGCGATCACGGGGCAGGTGTCCTGGCAGGTGGAGTAGAGGAAGGTGAGGATGACCACGTGTCCGGCGTAGTCGCTCAGGCGGACGAGGCGGCCGTCCTGGTCGCGGAGGGCGAAGTCGGCCGGGGGGACCCCGGGGGGGAGGCGGGCGCCGGCGAAGCCGTCGACCACGGCCGACCGGGGCGACCGGCTGGCGCCGCCGGTGGCGAGAAGGACGGCGAGCACCCCGACCACGCACCCGAGCCCGATGCTCAGGGCGAGTCGGACCCTCGGGGGCAGGCGGGAGGCCATCGGCGACAGGCTAATCCCGGCTGGCCCCGGCCGGCGTCGCGTGCGACGATGATGCGCAGGGAGGACACGGCGCCGCCATCCACGATGGCCCGCCACCCCTCGCTATACTTTTTATAGTTATGAATCCAGACAAGAGTTCAGGAGTTTTGCGATGAGCCCGTCCGGCGCCGAATTCATCCGCAAGGTCAAGAGCCAGATCACCGAGGTCGACCCGAGCGAGGTCAACGGCCTGCTCGGGAACGGGGTGGCTCTGGTCGACGTGCGGGAGACCGAGGAGTTCGGGAGCGGGCACCTGCCCGGAGCCCGCCACGTGCCCCGGGGTTACCTCGAGTCCCGGATCGAGGGGACGGTCCCCGACCGGTCCCAGCGGGTCATCCTCTACTGCGCCTCGGGCAACCGGTCGGCCCTGGCCGCCCACACCCTCCAGGAGGAGCTCGGCTACGAGAACGTCGCGTCCATGCTCGGGGGGATCACCCTCTGGAAGGACCGGGGCTACGAGGTCGAGGTCCCCCGGGCGATGACCGCGCTCCAGCGCGAGCGCTACTCGCGCCACCTGCTCGTCCCCGAGGTCGGGGAGGAGGGCCAGCGGAAGCTCCTCGACGCCCGGGTCCTCCTGCTCGGGGCCGGGGGCCTCGGGTCGCCGGCGGCGCTCTACCTGGCCGCGGCCGGGGTGGGGACGCTCGGGATCGTCGACGACGACGAGGTCGACCTGTCGAACCTCCAGCGCCAGGTGATCCACACGACCGACCGGATCGGGGTGGCGAAGGTCGACTCGGCCGAGGCGACGATCAAGGCGCTGAACCCCGACGTCGACGTCGTCAAGTTCGAGACCCGGCTGAACGCCTCGAACATCATGGAGATCATCGACGGGTGGGACATCGTCGTCGACGGGGCCGACAACTTCCCGACCCGGTACCTCCTCAACGACGCGACCGTGCGCCTGAGGATCCCGGTGGTCTCGGCCTCGATCCTCGGCTTCGACGGGCAGTTGTCGGTGTTCAAGCCCTACGACGGGCCGTGCTACCGCTGCCTCTATCCGGTGCCGCCGCCGGCCGACCTGGCCCCGTCGTGCGGTGCCAACGGGGTCCTCGGAGTGCTTCCGGGGACGATGGGCCTGCTCCAGGCGACCGAGGTCGTCAAGCTGATCATCGGTGCCGGGGAGCCGCTCGTCGGGCGTCTGCTGCTCTACGAAGCCCTGTCGGCGACGTTCACCGAGCTCAAGGTCCGCCGCGATCCGGAGTGCCCGGTGTGCTCGCGCCCGCCGGAGGACATCACCGACGAGGAGATGGGCGTCTTCCCCGACTACGAGGCGTTCTGCGCCGCGGCCGGTTAGGGTAGCCGGCATGGCGAAGATCAAGATTCCGCCGGTGCTGAGGCCGTCGGTTGGTGGGGAGAAGGAGGTCAGCGCGCCCGGGGACAACGTCGGTGACGTACTGCGGGGACTGGCCGAGGCCCACCCGGCGACCCAGTCCCAGCTCTTCTCCTCCGAAGGACAGCTCAACCGCTACGTCAACG
>JAXDHK010000130.1:0-4160 GCA_034664545.1 Solirubrobacteraceae bacterium | reverse complement strand
GCCAGAGGATGAGCTGGGTCACGTCGGCCGCGAAGCCGGCCCCGAGCGACCCGAGGGCGAAGACGACGAACCCGGCGACGTAGGCCCGCTTGCGCCCGAAGAGGTCGGACAGCCGCCCGGCGCTCAGCACGAGGACGGTCGAGGCGATCATGTAGGCGAGGATGACCCAGACGAGGGCCAGGAGGCTGGCGTGGAGGCTCCGCTCGAGGTCGGGGAGGGCGATGATCAGGGTCCCGGAGTTGGTCGCGGCCAGGAGCATCCCGAGGCTCGTGCACGAGAGGGCCCACCACCGGTAGTGGGCGTGGTCGGCGGCGACGCCGGGGCGGCGCCGGGAGCTGGCCGGGGCCGGGGTGCTCGTCTCGCTGCTCGCCATCCTCATCCTTCCTTCGGATCTTACGTGAACGTCAAGTTCAGGATAGCACGGCCCGCGGCCGGCAGGCAGGCCATCCGGGAGCCGCGGTAGGGTCGGTTCTGTGATCGGGAAGCTCGACTTCGTCGCCGTGCCGTCCCGGGACTCCGAGCGGACGCGGAGCTTCTACGTCGAGACGCTCGGCCTCCGCCCCGACGACGCCGCCCGCTTCGAGTTCTGGGCCGGGGAGACGTGCTTCGGGATCTGGGAGCCCGAGCGACTCGGCATGCCGTTCGCTCCCCAGAAGAACGCCCATCCCGCCCTCCATGTGGAGGACATCGCGGCGAAGCGGACCGAGCTCGAGGCCAAGGGCGTCGTCTTCGCCGGGGAGACGCTCGACACCGGCGTCTGCCACATGGCGCTGTTCACCGATCCCGACGGGAACGACCTGATGCTCCACCACCGGTACGCCCCGCCCCGCTGAGCCCGGCCGTCGAGGTGTGAGGAGCCGGCGGGCCGGGTAGAGGGGTCCCGCGCGTCCGGACGGGAGCCGGCCGCGCATCGGAGAGGAGGGACTCGTTGCTGCGCCTCAACGCGAGCGGGCTCGACTACGCCATCCTGGCCATCTACTTCTGCGTGGTCCTGGGCATCGGCCTGGTCGCCCGGCTGACGATCAAGACCGACATCGACTTCTTCCTCTCGGGCCGGTCGCTCCCGGCCTGGATCACCGGCCTGGCCTTCATCGCCGCCAACCTCGGGGCCCTCGAGATCCTGGGTCAGGCGGCCAACGGGGCCCAGTACGGGATCCCGACCGTCCACTTCTACTGGATCGGGGCCGTCCCGGCCATGGTCTTCCTCGGCCTGGTGATGATGCCCTTCTACTACGGGGCCAAGGTCCGGAGCGTGCCCGAGTACCTCCGGCTGCGCTTCAACGAGTCGACCCACTTCTTCAACGCCCTGACCTTCGCGATCGGGACCGTCCTCATCGCCGGGGTCAACCTGTTCGCCCTGGCCCTCGTCGTCCACCTCATGCTCGGGTGGTCGATCGACGTGGCGATCGTCGCGGCCGCGGCCGTCGTCCTCGTCTACATCACCCTCGGGGGGCTGACCTCGGCGATCTACAACGAGGTCCTCCAGTTCTTCATCATCATGGCCAGCCTGATCCCCCTGACCGTGGTCGGCCTCCACAGCGTCGGCGGTTGGCACGGCCTCGAGGCCAAGGTCAGGCAGTCCCCGCTCCACGACGCCGGGCTCCACGCCTGGGAGGGCCTGGGGATCGGGTCGCACAACTCGATCGGGGCGAACTGGATCGGCATCGTCATGGGGCTGGGCTTCGTCCTGTCCTTCGGCTACTGGACGACCAACTTCGCCGAGGTCCAAAGGGCCCTGTCGGCCAAGAACATGTCGGCCGCCCGGCGGACCCCGCTGATCGGCGCCTACCCGAAGATCTTCCTCCCGGCGCTGACCATCATCCCCGGGCTCGTCGCCCTGGTCAGCATCAAGGGCCTCGGGGGGACCGACGCGAACCTCGCCTACAACAACGCCGTCCCGCTCCTGATCGGCAAGTACTTCCCCGAGGGGATGCTCGGCCTGGCCGTGACCGGCCTCCTGGCGGCGTTCATGGCCGGGGTCGCGGCGAACGTGACGGCGTTCAACACGGTGTTCACCTACGACCTCTGGGAATCCTACGTCCGGCGCGATCGGGACCCGGCCTACTACCTCCGGGTCGGGCGCCTGGCCACGTTCGGGGGCCTGGTGGTGGCGATCGGGACGGCGTTCATCGCCAAGGGCTACTCGAACATCATGAACTACATCCAGCTCCTGTTCTCCTACTTCAACGCCCCCCTCTTCGCCACGTTCATCATCGGGATGTTCTGGCGGCGCTCGACCCCGGTGGCCGGACTCGCGGGCCTCGTCGCCGGGACGCTCGGGGCCTTCGTCACCCATGAGCTCTACTCGATGAACGACCTTCACTTCGGCTCGGCCCAGTCGGCCAACTTCGGCGGGGCGATCGTCGCCTTCCTGGCCGACGCGATCGTCACCGTCGGCGTCTCCCTGGTCACCCGGCCCAAGCCAGAAGACGAGCTCCGGGGGCTCGTCTGGGGGCTCCAGCGCAAGGAGGGGCCCGACGACGACTTCGTCCGGGGCGACACGGCCTGGTACCGGTCGCCGTACCTGATGGGGGGCGTCGCGCTCGCCCTCGTCCTGATCCTCAACATCCTGTTCATCTAGGAGGCGGCGACGATGGCCCAATACCCCCATGACCAGCCCTTCCGGGCCCCGGTCGAGGCCCAGCCCACGGGGATCTCCGATGCCGACGAGGCGGCCGCCGCCCGAGCGGCCAACCGGTTCGACATCCGCCGGATCATCGGCGGGCTGTTCTGCCTCTACGCGGTGATCCTCCTGGTCACGGGGATCACCGGCGACCACACGGTCAAGACCCGAGCCGACGGGATCAACATCGACCTCTGGACCGGCGGGGGGATGCTCGTCGTCGGGATCGTGATGATCGCCTGGGCCCTCCTGCGTCCGGTCACGCCCGAGCCGCCCGAGACCCGCGGCGAGGGGTCGGGACGGATCCGGCGGGCCCCGGCGACCTAGGCCGAATCGGCGCCGGCGGCCCGCGCGGGCGGGCGGCCGGTCCCCCCGCGCCTCAGCCGACACAGACCAGGCGCGCCCCGCCGGCCGCCTCGAGCACCTGGCCGCGCGGCGGGGGCGTCGTCCCGGGCGGGAAGAGGCCGAGGACGTGCCCGCCGAACCCCCCGCCGACCATCCGGGCCCCGGCCGCCCCGGCCGCCTTGAGGGCGGCGACCGTCCGCTCGACCTGGTCGGTGCTCGTGGCGTAGATGTCGCGGAGGCTGGCGTGCGAGGCGTCGAGCAGGCGCCCGACGGCCGGGAGGTCGTCCCGGGCGAGGGCCCCGACCACGGCGTCGACCCGGCCGTTCTCGTCGATGACGTGCCGGACCCGGTCCCCGAGGGGGGGCGCCAGCGCCGGGAGGTCGGCGGCGGTGGCCGCGCGGAGGCTGTCGAGTCCCAGCAGATCCCGGGCTCGCTCACACTCGGCCCGGCGCTCGTTGTACCCGGATCCGGCGAGCGCGTGGACCTCCCCGGAGTCGAGGCTCACGAGCTTCCACCCGCCGAGCCGGAGCTCGACCGGCCGCCAGTCGAGGCTGGCGAAGTCGATGCGCAGGGCCCGGCCCGGGGCTCCGAGGAGCGATGCCAGCGGGTCGAGCAGGCCGCTCTCGACCCCCGCCCACCGGCGCTCGACGCGCGCGCACAGCCGGGCGAGCTCGAGGGGGTCGGGGTGGTCGGGGCCGCGGCGGTGGGGGTGGCCGAGCCCGGCCCGATCAGGGTCGCCGGTCCCGGCGAGGCCGAGGAGCGCCAGGCAGAGCGCTACCTCGAGCGCGGCCGACGAGGACAGGCCCGACCCGGCGGGGATCGTCCCGGTGATCTCGAGGCGGACGCCCGGGGCCGGGTGGCCGTCGGCCCGGAGCTCGGCAACGACGCCCCGGACGTAGGCGCGCCAGCCCTCGGCCGGGCCGGGTCGGGCGACCGGGAAGCGGTCGGTTTCGCCCGGGTCGAGGGCGATCGCCTCGACCTCGTCGCCCCCGGTCGCGGTCGCGGTCACCGTGACCCCGTCGGCCACGGCAAACGGGAGGGCCAGCCCGTCGTTGTAGTCGGTGTGCTCGCCGATCAGGTTGACCCGGCCCGGGGCGAAGGCCACGGCGCGGCCCGGGCTCAGGGGGTCGTCTTCCCGGTCTTCGCCGTCGGCGCGGTCTTGGGGGTCGGCGTGGTCTTGGGGGTCGGCGTG
>JAXDHK010000129.1:0-6000 GCA_034664545.1 Solirubrobacteraceae bacterium | reverse complement strand
TGGGTCATCGCCGGAGCGATCGTCGCCGCCCTGGCGGCCCGGCTGGCCCTGGGGAGCCCGGGCTGGGCCGACCTTGGCGCCGCCGCCTTCATCCTCGTCGCCTACCCGTTCGGGGAGTGGGCGATCCACGTCTACCTTCTCCACCTGCGCCCGTTCCGCCTGGGCGGCCGGACGGTCGAGCTGGCCACCGCCCGGGCCCACCGTGCCCACCACGAGAGCCCTCGGAGCCTCGACCTCATCAACTTCTCCCCGGGGGAGGCCCTGGCCATCCTCCTGCTCGCCGTTCCCGCCGCGGCGGCGGCCGGGGCCGGGGTCGCCGCGCTCGTCACCACCCCCCTGGCTGCCGGCCCGATCACCACCATGCTGCTGACCGGATATGTCCTGGTCGGCGTCTACGAGTGGACCCACTTCCTCATCCACACCGGGCACCGGCCCCGGTCGCGCTACTACCGGTCGATCTGGCGCAACCATCTGCTCCACCACTACAAGAACGAGCATTTCTGGCACGGGATCACCAACACGGTCAGCGACCGGCTGCTGGGGACCTACCGCGACCAGGCGGAGGTGCCCAGGTCGCCGACGGCGCGGACCCTCCACCGCGACCCCGCCTAGGGCCGGGCGGGCCGACTCGGTCAGCCGGTCAGCACCCGGAGAGTCCGGGCCGGTAGACGTCGATCTCGCCCGCGACGTGGCGACCGGTGACCTGGGCGAACAGGTCGATGGTGACCGCGGTCCGCCCGCCCTGGCCGGGCTGGATCTCGAAGCCGCTCCCCGTCCCACATCCGGAGCCGGCGATCCGGAACGTCGAGTCGACGCTGCCGCCCCCGGCGAGCCCGACCTCGTGGAGCGTCCCCGCGACGCTCCCGTCGGAAGCGATCGTGCCGCTCGCGGTCAGCACGCACCGCTGGGTCCCGGCGGGGGTGGTGAGCGTGCACTTCGTCGAGAACAGGACGAGGCGATTGGCCCCGATCGGGGAGAGGTCGCCCTGGAAGGAGATGTGCTGGTCGACCCCCGGCTCGAGCGCCGGCTTGGTCGCGGCCCCGGCGCCGGACGTCACGAGGAGGGCCAGCGCCGCCGCCCCGACCCCGAGCAGGGACCGGATGCTCCACTTCGCCACGTCCATGTCAAGACTCCTGAGGATGGTCGGTTTCGAGAACTCGGGGAGCATCGCGGGCAGGCGGGCGCCGTGTCAAGCACGGGTAGGCTCAGCGGATGGCGGTGGCCGCGCCCGACGAGCGCCTGGAGGCGGAGATCCGGAGGATCGGCCGGGAGCTCGACGCCGCCCGGCCGCGGGCGCGGGGGCCGGTCCGGCGAGCCGAGGAGGAGACCCTCGAGTGGACGAGCCGCCACCGGGAGCTCCAGGCGGCACTCCTGCGTCTGGTCGACGTCGCCCCGGCCTGCCGCGACAGCCATGACCTGGCCGACCACTTCCGGGCACTGCTGGCCGGGGTCGAGCACGGGCCGCTCGTGCTGCGGGGGGGTGCTCGGCTGCCGGACGCGCTGCTCGGGCCGGCGGCGGGAACGGTGGTTCGCCACATGGCGGCGCGGTTCATCGTCGGGACCGACCCGGAGGCCGCGGCGGGCGAGCTCGAGCGGATGTGGGTGGCCGGGCAGGCGAGCACGCTCGACCTGCTCGGGGAGGCCACGGTGACCGAGGCGGAGGGGCGCCGGTACGAGCAGCGGTGCGCCGAGGCCCTGCGGGTGCTCGGCGAGCGCACGCGCGGGTGGCCGGATAACCCCCGGCTCGACGGAGCCGAGGACGGGCGCCGGGCACCGCGGGCCGACCTGTCGATCAAGCTCTCGGCGCTGACCCCGCTCCTGCGCCCCCACGCCCCCGAACGGGCCGTCGCCGCCCGGCCGCGGCTGCGGGCCCTCCTGCGCTTGGCCGACGACCTGGGGGCCCATCTCCAGATCGACAGCGAGTCATATGACACCCATCGTGCGGAGCTGGAGCTGGCGCTCGGGACGCTGGCCGAGGAGGAGTTTCGTGACGGGCCCTCGGCCGGGGTTGTCGTCCAGGCCTACCTGCGCGAGAGCGGCGACATCCTCGACGAGGTCCTCGACCGGGCTTCGGGGATGGGCCGGTCGACGCCCCTGGCCGTCCGCCTCGTCAAGGGCGCCTACTGGGACGCCGAGGCGGCCCAGGCCGCCCAGCACGGATGGGAGCCGCCGGTGTTTGCCGAGAAGGCGGAGACCGACCGGAGCTTCGAGACCCTGACCGGGCGCCTGATCGACGCCCGGGATACCGTCCGCCCGCTGATCGCCTCCCACAACCTCCGGTCGATCGCCCACGCCGTGGCCGTGGCCCGGCGGGCCGACGCCGAGGCGGAGGTCGAGTTCCAGGTCCTCCGCGGCCTGGGCGACGACCTGGCGGCCGCGCTGGCGGCGAGCGGACTCCGGGTCCGGGTCTACTGCCCGGTCGGGGATCTGGTCGCCGGGATGGCCTACCTGGTGCGGCGGCTGCTCGAGAACACGAGCAACGACAGCTTCCTCCACCAGGCGGCCTCGGGCGGGCCGCTCGACGAGCTGCTGGCCGCCCCGTGACCCTCCCGGCGTTCGTCAACGAGCCCCTCGCCGAGCTTCGCCGGCCGGCGGTCCGGGCCGCGTACCTGGAGGCCCTGGGGACGCTCGACGCCCGGGGCCCGGCGGGGATCTCCTCCCTGGTCGCCGGGGATCGGGTCGGCGGGTCGGAGCGGGCGCGGTCGACCGACCCGGGGGACCCGGGGCATGTGGTCGCCGAGCACGCGGTCGCCCGCCCGGCGGACGCCCGGCGCGCGCTCGTCGCCGCCCGGACGGCGTCGGGCGACTGGGCGCGGAGGCCGGCGGCCGAACGGGCCGAGATCCTCGTCGGGGCGGCCGCGCTGATGCGCGAGGATCGGCGGGAGCTGACCGGGCTGATCGTCCGCGAGTGCGCCAAGCCGTGGGTCGACGCCGACGCCGAGGTGGCCGAGGCGATCGACTTCCTCGAGTACTACGCCCGGGGCGCCGCCGAGCTCGGGGCCGGGCGGGCGCTGATCTCCCCGCCCGGGGAGCGCAACTCTATGACCTACTCGGCCCGGGGGGTCGCTGCCGTGATCGCCCCGTGGAACTTCCCCCTGGCCATCCCGACGGGGATGACCGCGGCCGCCCTGGCCACGGGGAACGCCGTCGTCCTCAAGCCGGCCGAGCAGTCGCCGGCGTGCGGGGCGGCCATCGTCGCCATCCTCCACCGGGCCGGTGTCCCGGTCGGGGCGCTCAACCTGCTGCTCGGGGACGGCGAGGTCGGCCGGGTGCTGGTCGAGGCCGACGTCGAGACGATCGCCTTCACCGGGTCCCAGGCCGTCGGTCTCGAGATCCTGCGGACGGCGGCCGGGGTCGAGCCCGGGCAGCGCCAGCTCAAGCGGGTGGTGGCCGAGCTGGGCGGGAAGAACTGCGTGATCGTCGACGGGGACGCCGACCTCGACGAGGTCGTCCCGGCGGTGATCCAGTCGGCCTTCTCCTACGCCGGCCAGAAGTGCTCGGCCGCAGCCCGGGTGCTCGTCCCGCCGAGCCTGGCCGACGAGCTCGGCCGCCGGCTGGCCGGAGCGATCGACCTGCTCGTGGTCGGCCAGGCGGCGGACTTCGAGACCGAGGTGCCCCCCCTGATCGAAGCGGGGGCCCGAGAGCGGGTCGAGGGCTACATCGAGATGGCTCGGGCGACCGGCCGGGTGCTCACCGGGGGCCGTGACCTCCCGGGCGCGGGGCATTTCGTCGCACCGACTCTGGTCGCCGGGCTCCCGGATGACTCGCCGATCCTTCGGGAGGAGATCTTCGGGCCGGTGCTGACGCTCGAGACGGTCGCGACGCTCGATGAGGCGTTCGCCATCGTGCGGGAGAGCCCGTACGGGCTGACGGCCGGCTTCTTCTCCCGGCATCCCGACCACGTCCGGCGGGCGATGGCCGAGCTGCCGGTCGGCAACCTGTACGTCAACCGCCACATCACGGGCGCCGTGGTCGGCCGCCAGCCGTTCGGGGGCAACCACCTGTCGGGCAACGGGACCAAGGCCGGAGGCCCGGACTACCTGCTCCACTTCGTCGACCCGCGCGTGACGAGCGAGAACACGATCCGCCACGGTCTGGTGGTCTGAGACCGCCGATGCGGCGGGCATCGTGGCGGATGGTGCTGGCCCCGCTGGCCTCCCTCGGGCGGGCGATCCGTCCGCTCGTCCTCCCGGTCATCGCGGTCCTCGTGGTCGGAACGTTCAAGCTGTCGTGGCCGGTTCGGGTGCTCGGTCTGGCCGCCGGCGGATTCGTCGTATTCGGCCTGATCCTCCGGCCCGAGCTGCGGTGGCTGGGCATCGTCCTCGAGTGGGCCGAGGCGCGGGCTCGTCGGAGCCACGTGGTCGTCATCGTCGGGCTCGGGGCGGCCGCCGTCCCGGTGGCGCTCGCGGCCCGGAAAACCGTGGCCTACTTCGCGACGATCGGGGGGTTCGCGAGCTTCCTGCTCGTGTTCGCCCTGGCGCTGTGGGTCGGGGCCCTCGGGCTGCGCCTGGCCGGGAACGCGACGTCGTGGGTCCGGGTCGGGCTGGGCGTGGCGCTCGGGGGGGCCCTCGTGCGCCTGGCCATGGCCGTCGGCTTCCTGCCCGGTGACGCCTGGCTGGGGACCCACGCCCCGTGGGTCGAGCCGGGCCTGCTTGGTGGGGCCGGGGTCCTGATCGTCCTCGAATCGGTGCTGCGGGGGGCGGCGGCGCTGGTGGGAGACCGGAAGGGGGCGGGAGCGCGCCTGGTGCGTCGGGTGGCCGAGGCGCTCACCCGTGACCGATGGGGGGACCGCCGGGTGCGGGCGATGAGGCTCAGGCGAGCGGGAGGGCGCCTGGGGGTAGAGCGTCCGCTGGTCAGACCGGTACGCGTCCTGCGGGAGCTCGGGCTGACCATGGCGCTGGCGGCCGCGGCGGTGCTGGGCGGATCGGGGGTCTACGCGCTGGTCGCCCTCGCGAACCTGGGGGCGAGGCTCCCGCGGCCGGGCGTCGCGGCCGACGGCCGGCCGATCCCGGCTCCGGGCGGGATGAGCGACAGCCGGCTGGCCGACCTCTACTCACCGGTCCTCGCCTTCACCCGGGACGAGCGGTGGTCGCCGGTCCGGGTGGACGGCTACCTCCGGGACGCGACGGTCGAGGAGACGGGGCGGAGGCCGGGGTCGCTCGCCGGGCTGCCCCGGGCGTGCCCGACGGGCCGGGGGTCGCCGTGCTACCACCTGGCGCTCGACTGCCCGGCCGGGAATCGGCCGTGCGCCCACCCGCGGACGGGCCAGCCGGCCGGGCCGCCGGTGGTGAACGAGCCGGCGGGGGGTGCGGCCTACGTCCGGGTGGTGCATATGCACCCGTCCGGGCCGGAACGATCGGTCAACCGGTTCGGAGACCTGTCGATCCTGATCGAGTACTGGCTCTTCTACTACTACGACGAGTGGGAGTCCCCGGTGTTCGCCGGTCTGCTGACCCAGCGCCACGAAGGTGACTGGGAGGTGGTGACGGTCGGCCTGTCGGACCGGAGGCCCCTGTTCGTGGGCTACTCCGAGCACTGCGGCGGCACCTGGGAGGGGTGGCCGGCCGTGGCCGTGTCCGAGAACCCCGGGTTCACGACGCCGACCCACCCGCTGGTCGCCGTGGCGCGGGGCTCCCACGCGAACTATCCGTCGGCCGGTGAGGAGCGCTCGCCCGACTGGGCCCGGTGCGCCGGGGCTCCGGCCAACGTGGCCACGCTGATCAGCTACTCGTCGAACATCCGCGACAAGACCGAGTACGGATGGTTGTGGCACCCACCGCCCGGGGGCCTGATCCTGGTCGGGACGGATACCCCACCGATGAGCTTCCCGGGCTGGTGGGGGCGCCACGACGAGACGGTGCTGGCCAACTTCAGGGACAACCGGATCGTCAGCGGCGGTCCGGGTCCGTTGACCCCGAGCCTCCAAGGGGTGTGGCAGGATCCCATCCGGTCGATCTTCTGCGGCTACGACCGCCCGGCGGGGGAACGCGTGCCGGCCGG
>JAXDHK010000128.1:0-3330 GCA_034664545.1 Solirubrobacteraceae bacterium | reverse complement strand
GGCCCGGAGGGCGCGGGCCGCGGCGGCCGGGTCGGGGGCGGCGGCGACGGCGCGGACGACGGCGATGCCCCGGGCCCCGGCGGCCCGGACGGCGGCGACGTTCCCGGGGTCGATCCCCCCGATCGCGAAGAAGGGGACCCGGGCGTGGGCGGCGGCGTAGCGGACGAGCTCGAGTCCGGCGGCCGGCCGGCCGGGCTTGGTCGGGGTGGCGTGGACCGGGCCGACCCCGAGGTAGTCGGCCGGGGGCGCCGCGTCGATCTGGGCGGGGGTGTGGGTCGAGAGGCCGATCAGGAGGTCCGGGCCGACGATCTCCCGGGCCGCCTGGACCTGCAGGTCGAGCTGACCGACGTGGACCCCGTCGGCCCCGGCCTCGACGGCGAGCCGGGGGTCGTCGTTGACGATGAAGAGGACCCCGTGCTCGGCGCACCGGTCCCGGGCCGACCGGGCGGCGGCCAGGAGGTCCCCGGGCCGGATGGGGGCCTTCTGGCGGAGCTGGAGGATGTCGACGGCGCCGACCGGGGCCCGGGCGAGCTGGGCGACGTCGCAGATCAGGTAGAGGCGGGCCCGGTCGAGGGCCGCCCGGCGTTCCCGGGGGGTCACCCGTGAAGTGTGGCACCCCTTAGCATCAGGACCATGGCTTCGAGGGACGTCATCGTGGTCGGCGGCGGGGCGATCGGGCTGGCCGTCGCCTGGCGGGCCGCCCAGCAGGGGATGGGGGTGACGCTGGTCGAGCGCGACGAGCTCGGGGGCGGGGCCTCCCGGGTGGCGGCGGGGATGCTCGGGCCGGTCGCCGAGGCCGGATTCGGGGCGGCGGCCGGACGGCTGCTCGAGCTCGGCCTGGCCTCGGCCCGGCTCTGGCCGGAGTTCGCCGCCGCGCTGGCCGCGGCCTCGGACACCGAGTCGGGCCTGCGGAGCGCAGGCACGCTGATCGTCGCCCGGGACGCCGGGGAGGCGGCGGCGCTCGAGCGGGAGCTCGCCTTCCGGGCCGAGCTGGGCCTTCGGATCGTCCGGCTCCGCCCGTCCGAGGCCCGGGGCCTCGAGCCGGCCCTGGCCCCGACCATCCGCCTGGCGGCGTCGGTCCCCGACGAGCGGAGCGTCGACCCCCGGTGGCTTCTGGATGCCCTCGCCCGGGCGGCCCGCCGGGCCGGGGCCGACCTGCGGGACCACTGCCCGGTCTCGGAGCTGGTCGGCCGGCGCGGCGGGGACCCGGGAGCCGTCGGGGGCGTCCGTGTCGCCCACGAAGACCCGATCCTCGCCCCGAAGGTCGTCGTCGCCGCCGGCGCCTGGTCGGGCGGGCTCGGCGGGGGGAGCGTGCGCCCGGTCAAGGGGCAGATCATGCGCCTGCGCGACCCGGCCGGGCCGGGGCTGCTCGAACGGGTCGTCCGGTTCGACGGGGGCTACCTCGTCCCCCGGGGCGACGGCCGGTACGTGCTCGGGGCGACCGTCGAGGAGCGGGGGTTCGACCGGAGCGTGACCGCCGGGGCCGTCCACCAGCTCCTGCGCGACGCGGCCGAGCTCATCCCCGGGGTGCTCGAGCTCGAGATCTCCGAGCTCGCGGCCGGCCTGCGGCCCGGGACGCCCGACAACCTCCCGCTGATCGGGCGCTCCGACCGGGAGGGGCTCTACTGGGCGACCGGCCACTACCGCAACGGGATCCTCCTGACCCCGGTCACGGCCGGGCTCGTCGTCGGGGCCCTGGCCGGGGACCGGGCGCCCGGGCCGGGGGCGCTCGTCTCGTGATCCTGGTCAACGGCCAGACCCGGTCGGGGGCGGAGACCCTGGGCGCCCTGCTCGGGGAGCTCGGCCTCGGTCCCGAGGCCCGGGGGGTGGCGGTCGCCGTCGACGGGGAGGTCGTCCCCCGGTCGGAGTGGAAGGTCCGGCCCCTGGCCGACGGAGCCCGGGTGGAGGTGGTCGGTGCGATCCAGGGAGGGTGAGCTCGGGCTGGCGGCGGCGGCCGGGGACGGCTTCGGGCTCGGGGGCCGGGAGCTTCGGTCGCGGCTGATCCTCGGGACCGGGGGCTTCGCGAGCCTCGAGCTCCTGGCCGGGGCGATCGAGGCGTCGGGAACCGGGTTGGTCACGGTCGCGCTCCGGCGGATCGACCCCGGGGCCCGGGGGTCGCTGGTCGACGTGCTCGACGCCGCCGGGGTCGAGCTCCTCCCGAACACGGCCGGGTGCCACACCGCCCGGGACGCCGTCCTGACGGCGCGCCTGGCCCGGGAGGCGTTCGGGACCGACCTGGTCAAGCTCGAGGTGATCGGCGACGAGCGGACCCTCCTGCCCGACGCTCCGGAGCTCCTGGCCGCGGCCGAGGAGCTCGTGGCCGAGGGCTTCGTCGTCCTCCCCTACACCAACGACGACCCGGTTCTCGCCCGGCGCCTCGAGGCCGTCGGGTGTGCGGCGGTGATGCCGCTCGGGTCGCCGATCGGGAGCGGGATGGGGATCTGCAACCCGTACAACATCTCCCTGATCTGTGAGGCGGCCGGGGTTCCGGTGATCCTCGACGCCGGGATCGGGACGGCCTCGGACGCGGCCCTGGCCATGGAGCTCGGGTGCGACGGGGTGTTGTGCGCGAGCGCGATCTCCCGGGCCCGGGACCCGGCGGCGATGGCCCGGGCGATCGCCGGGGCGGTCGGGGCGGGCGTGCTCGCCCGGGGAGCCGGGCGGATCCCCCGCCGGCCCCAGGCGATGGCCTCGACGACCTCGGCCGGCCGGCCCGAGCTGTGATCGACCGGCTGGCCGACGCCTGGGAGGCCGCCTGGTCGGGCCGGGACGGGGGGGCGTTCGGGGCGGTCTGCGCCCCGGACGTCCACTACGAGGACCCCCTGACTCCGGTGCCCCTCCAGGGGCCCGACGCCATCGGCCTCCACGCCGGCCGGGCCTGGGCCGGGTTCCCCGACCTGATCATGCGCCGGGCGGGCGAGCGCCTCGGGGCCGGACGGTTCGTGGCCTTGCCGGTCGTCCTGGTCGGGACGAACACGGCCGAGCTCGAGACGCTCCCCCCGAGCCGGGCGTCGATCTCGCTCCACGTCGTCTTCTACTGCGAGCTCGACCCCGAGGAGCGCCTCCTCTGGCGGGTTCGGGCCTTCTTCGACACCTACGCGGCCGGGGTCGAGCTCGGAATCCTCCCCCGCCGGGGATCGCTCCGGGAGCGGGCGCTCATGGTGATCCAGGGGTACGGGCTCCGGCTCGGACGGTAGGCGGGGGTGGCTGGGACCGTCGGGCCAAGGCGGCGCCGCCGGGCTCATGGGCCTCGAGGCGTCCTCGCTAGGATCACCGGTCAACCGTGACACCGACATGCCGCCGCCGAGGGGAAGCGGCAGGGAGTGAGCC
>JAXDHK010000127.1:0-3446 GCA_034664545.1 Solirubrobacteraceae bacterium | reverse complement strand
CGGGGCCGGCATGATGTCGAGATCCTTGGTGGTCCGGCGGCGCCCGTGGACCTGCGCCGCCACGCCCCCGATCACGACGTACTCGACGCGCCGGGCCGCGAGCAGCCCGAACAGCTCGACCAGGTCGAGCGGCTGCCCGGCCGGCCGGCTCACTCCCCGATCCGGGTCGCCGGGTGGCCCGCCGCCCGGGCCGCCGCCCCCGCCTGCTCGAGACTCGTGGCGACGAGGTTCCACGAGGCCGCCTCCCGTAGGCGCTCCTCGGGTGTGGCCGGAATCCAATCGGTCGCCGGGTCGGGCAACTCGCTACGGATCTCGAGCGTCGCCCCGAGGACACCCAGCAGGCGGATGTAGCGATCGACGGTCGGCGACTCGACCCCGCGCTCGATTCGGCTGATCGCGTCCTGGCTCGTCCCGGCCCGGATCGCGAGCCGGCGCTGACTGACGCCCTGCCGGAGGCGAGCTTCGCGCAGGAGCACGGCCGCTGAGCTCGGACACCGCATACGGTGTCACCGTACCGGACTTCGCGTGGGGTCGCCGTGGCGGTCGGTCAGACGGCCGGGGGGCGGCGGACCGGCGGCTTGAACGGCGACCGGGCATCGGCCCTGCGGACGAGCGCCGTCGACTCGCCTCCGGCGTAGGGGACCACGTCGTAGCGGACGACCGACCGCCGGAGGCGGTCGAGCTCCTCCTCCATGGCCGCCTGGGCGACCAGGGCCTGGCGCTCGAGGTTCTCCAGGCGGGCCCGGGCCACCTCGAGCTCGAGCTCGAGCTCGAGCACCCGCTCGACCCCGGCGAGGTTGAGGCCGAGCTCGGCGGTCATCTGCTGGATCCGCCGGAGGCGCTCGACGTCGGCGTGGGAGTAGAGGCGGGTGCCCTTGGGCGAGCGCTTCGGCTCGATCAGCCCCCGGGACTCGTACATCCGCAGGGTCTGGGGGTGCATCTCGGCGAGCTCGGCCGCCACCGAGATCATGAACACCCCCCGGTCGGCTGAGACCTCGACCCGGGTCGCCCGGCCTCCGGAGACCTCGATCCGGGTCGTCCGCCGGGTCATGACGCCGCCCCGGCCCAGAGGCGGGCCCGGGGGTTCCCGTTGAGCACGTGGGAGAGGGCGTCGACCGCCTCCTCCTGCTCGGGGTTCAGGGTCTCGGGGAGGTCGATCACGAAACGGTAGTGGATGTCCCCGCGCCCGCCCGATCCCAGCCGGGGCGGTCCCTCCCCGCGCAGCCGCTGGACCGTCCCGTGCCGGGTGCCCGGGGCCACCCGGAGGGTCTTCCGACCGCCGAGCGTCGGGACCTCGATCTCGCCCCCCCGGAGGGCCTCGACCACGCTGAGGGGGACCTCGACCTCGACGTTCTCGCCCTTGCGGGTGAACACCTCCGAGGGCTCGACGCGGGTGACCACGTAGAGGTCGCCCGGCGGTCCCCCCCGCTGACCCGGCTCGCCCTTCCCGGCCAGGCGGATCCGGCTCCCGTCGCGGACCCCGGCCGGGATGTTGACCCGGAAGCGCTTGACCGTCCGGGTGACCCCGGTCCCCTGGCAGGTCGGGCACGGATCCTCGATCACGGCCCCGCTGCCCCCGCACCGGGAGCACGGCTGGGAGATCGAGAACATCCCCTGGCCCTCGGACTCGATCCCCCGGCCCTGGCACTGGGGGCAGACGGATGCGCTCGTCCCCGGCTTGGCCCCGGTCCCCTGGCAGGTCGTGCACCGCTCGGGGGTCGGCACGCTCAGGGGGATCTGGGCGCCCGAGACGGCCTGGTCGAAGCTGATCTGGACCGACGCCTCGAGGTCGCGGCCCCGCTGGGGCGCGGTTCGCGCCCGGTTGGCCGCCCCCCCGCCCCCGGCGGCGCCGCCGAACAGGTTGGAGAGGATGTCACCGAGTCCGCCGACGTCGAAGCCCCCGACGTCGAACCCGCCGAACGGGGTCCCCCCGGCCCCGGCCCCGGCGAACGGCCCCTCGCCCCGGTCGTAGGCCTTGCGCTTGGCCGGATCGCCCAGGACGTCGTGGGCCTGGGAGACCTCCTTGAAGCGCTCCTCGGCGGCCTTGTCGTCCGGGTTCCGATCCGGGTGGTACTTCCGGGCGAGCTTCCGGTAGGCCTTCTTGATCTCCTCGGGCGTCGCCTTCTTGTCGACCCCGAGGACCCCGTAGAGGTCCTTGCGCGCCACGCTAACCGCCTCCGCCGGGTCCGGCTCCCGATGCCCCGCCGGCCGTCTCCTGGCCGGCCGGGACCGCGGCGGCCGCGGCCACGACGACCCGGGCCGGACGGATCAGGCTCCCGCCCAGGCGGTAGCCGGCCTGGTAGACCTCGACCACCGTCCCCGGAGTCGCCCCGGCCACCTCGTAGTGGGCGATCGCCTCGTGGAGCTCCGGGTCGAACGGCTCCCCCTCGGGGGTGTAGGACTCGACCCCGGCCCGCCCGAGGGCGCCCCGGAGGTCGTCGCGGACGAGGCGCATCCCGTCGACCAGCTGGCCGGCCTGGGGATCGGGGTGCTCGACCCCGGCCGCCGCGACCGCCCGCTCGAGGTTGTCGATCGCCGGGAGGAGCTCCCGCACCAGCCGGGAGACGACCCGGGTCTCGGCGGCCGCCGCGTCCCGGGCCACCCGCTTGCGGTAGTTCTCGAAGTCGGCCCGGGTCCGCTGGGCCAGGGCGAGGTACTCGTCGCGCTCGGCCGCCCGGGCCCGCAGGTCGTCCGTGTCGACCACGCCCCCCGGACCCGCCGCCGGCCCGGCATCGACCGGCCCGGCCTCGGCCGATCCCCGGAGGCCGGCGACCCCCGGTCCCGGGACTCCCTCGCCGGGGACGACATCCCCGGCCTCCCGGGCCGGCGTCCCCTCGCCCGGAGCGACCCCGCCGTCCGGGACGGGGCCCGCCGCCCGGGCCGGTCCCGCGCCCGGCCCCCCGGGGGGCTGAGGCGGGACCGACTCGGAGGACCCGGCCGAACCCGACCCCGCCGTCCCCGGCCGGGGGACCCCGACCGGCGGACCCGGCTCCGAAAAGGCGGGACCGGGCCCGGGGAACGCTGCTCGGGAACCGGATCCGGGGTTCGTCATGCGTGGATCGGCCATTACTTGTGGCTCGGCTCGTCGACCACTTCGGCGTCGACGACGACATCCTCCTCATCGGCACCGGTCGCGCCGTTCGGGGAGCTCGACGCCGCATCGGTCTGCTGGGCGGCCTGGGCCTTCTCGTAGAGCGCCTCGGAGACCTTGTGGAACGAGGTCTGGAGCGCTTCGGTCCGGGCGTTGATCTCGGCCGGGTCTTCGCTCTCGAGGGCCTCGCGGATCTCCTTGATCCGCTCCTCGATCTCCTCCTTGGCGGTCGGGTCGACCGCGTCGCCGAGGTCCTTGAGCTGGCGCTCGGCCTGGTAGGCGGCGTTCTCCCCGTTGTTGCGGGACTCGGCCAGCTCCCGGGCGCTCCGGTCGTCCTCGGCGTGGGCCTCGGCGT
>JAXDHK010000126.1:0-8815 GCA_034664545.1 Solirubrobacteraceae bacterium | reverse complement strand
GAGAGCAGGAGGTCGTTGCGCAGGACGCTGACCCCGGCGAGCCCGGCCCCGGCGCGGATGATCGCCTGGTTGACCGCGTCGATGACGCGCTGGTTGGCCGCCTCCCGGGGCTCGGCGATCGTCAGGTAGAAGACCCGGGCCCGGCCGTGGCGACGGTAGATGAGCATCGTCTCGCGAACCCGCCGCGAGTACTCGGCCACCCACTCCTCCCCGCAGCACACCCGGGTCGATCCGTTCGGGGACCGCATCGGGAGGCCCTCGGCGGCGCCGAGCGAGATGACGGTGGTGGCGGGCCGCAGGCGGGCGACCTGGGCGGCGGCGAACGCCGGCCAGTCGATCCGGCTGATCCCGGAGCCGGGGTGGACGTCGCTGACCACCGTCGCCGCGTCGCCGAGGTCGTCGGCCAGGAAGCTGTCGACCCCCTGCATCGTCGAGTCGCCGGTGGCCAGCACGGTGGGCGCCACCTTCGCGGCGACGCTCCCGACGCCGACCGCGACCGACGCCCGGACGTGATACCGGCGGACCTGGAGGTCGACCCCCCATTCGCCCCGGATCCCCGGTCGGAACCGGCGCCCGGCGACGCCCGCCGCCGGGGCGAACGCCAGCGTCCGGCAGTCCGGGCGCCCGCCCGGGGGGGTCAGGCAGAGCCTGGTGTGGATGGCGCCGATCCCCCACCGGTCGACGACCCGGACCCGCGCCTCCTGCCCGGGGGCGATCCGGCGCGGAACCTCGAGGGCGAACCGCCGCGCGCACGACATCGTCCGGACGCTCGTGAGACCCCGCTGGGGCGAGCCGTCGGGGAGCGTCACGGTGGCGGCGAAGTAACGGCTCAGGCGATCGCACCGCCACTGGGTCGCCCCGAGCATGGGCGTGGTGGCCGCGTCGGCCATCGAGCGGACCCCCAGGCGGTAGGCCCGCCCTCCGGCGCACTCGTAGTAGGTCACCGGCGCGCCCCGGGCGTTGAAGAAGAAGAGGTCGACGAGCCCGGTCCGGTTCGTGCTCACCCCGAGCACCCCGTTGGGGGGCGCCGGCGAGCACGGGGTCCCGTCGGGCGCCGGCGGTGTCGGCGTCGGCGTCGACGTCGGCGGGTCGACGGGAGGCCTGTTGGAGGCAGCGGTGGGGGCGCGCGGGGGGGCGGCGCGTCCGGAGGCGGGGCCGACGACGGCGGCCAGCGCCAGTGCCAGCGGGGCGAGGAGGAGGCCGATTGCAGCCGATCGCCGACGGAGGACCCGAGACATCACGTCACCCTATCCCGGCGCCTCGGGAGGTGATCGGGCCGCGGGGGCGCCGGCGGCGCCGGTCCAGATAGACGCAGACGAAGTCGCCGAGCTGGCGGGCCCGGTGGACGAACCCGCGCCAGTCACGCCCGGTGGCCCGGTGGACGAGCGGGAGCTCGACCTCGACGATCCGCAGGCCGGCCCGGGCGGCGTCGACGGTCATGCCGATCTCCATGCCGAAGCGCGGAGCGAAGGGCAGAACCTCGCCGAGCGCACGCGCCGAGAGAGCCCGCTGACCGGAGATGGGCGCGCCGAGCCGGGGCCCGCCGAGGCGCCGGATCGCCCATCCGGCGAAGCCGAGGGCCAGGCCGAAGCCGCCCCCGGCCCGGTGGGCGAACGCGGCCACCGCGAGATCGGCGCCCCCGCGTACCGCCTGCTCGAGGGCGGTCAGCCCACGGGCGCTCCCGCCGAGGTCGCCGTCGCAGAGCACGTAGACCGTGTCGGGCGACCCGAGCGCGAGGGCTTCCCGGGCGGCCGGCGTGGCGGCTCCGCCCTTGCCGACCGGCCGCTTCCGGGCGACGACGCGCGCGCCCCGGGAGCGGGCGACCCCGGCCGTGCCGTCCCGGGACCCGTCGTCGGCGACCACGACGGGCGCCCCGGGAAACGCTCGGGCCAGGGCGTCCAGCGTCTCGCCGAGGCGGTCGGCCTCGTCGCGGGCGGTGAGGATGACGATCGTGCGGGGAGTCATCGGGAGCGGCGTCTATTCTCCGCGCCACCATCCAAAGGAGGCGAGCGTTGCCCGATGTCGAGGCCCATATCACCGGCACCGTATGGAAGATCGAGTGCGCGGTCGGCGACCGGGTCGAGGAGGACCAGACGGTTGCCGTCCTCGAGTCCATGAAGATGGAGATGCCGGTCGAGTCGGAGTACGCCGGTCGGGTGACCGAGATCCTCTGCCAGGAGGGCGAGGCGGTCAAGGAGGGCCAGACCCTGATCGTGCTCAGCGACGACTGACCCGTCGCCGCCCGGCGAGGGCGGCCGACCGGGAAACGTGGCGTCCGGCGGGGGACGTACCCTGTGGGTCCGAAGATGCCCCCGTTGATCACACGTGAGGAGGCTCGTCGCCTCGGCGAGCTCGAAGACCACAGCGCGATCGAGGCGTTGATCGAGCGGGCCTGGCGGGCGCGGACCGAGCGCTTCGGCGACGCGACCGACATGTGCTCGCTGGTCAACGCGAAGTCCGGGGGCTGCGCCGAGGACTGCGGCTTCTGCGCGCAGTCGCGCTTCGCCGAGGCCGATACGCCGATGCACGCGATGATGGAGCCCGAGCAGATCCTCGAGCACGCGCGGGCGGCCGAGGCCGCCGGGGCCCACCGGTTCTGCATGGTCACCCAGGGCCAGGGCCTCGGGAAGCGGGATTTCGAGAAGGTCCTCGCCGGGGCGCGGCTCGTCGCCGAGCACACCAACCTCAAGCGGTGCGCGTCGATCGGCCACACCTCGCCCGAGCGGGCGCGGGCGCTCAAGGACGCCGGGATCCAGCGGGTCCACCACAACGTGGAGACGGCGGAGAGCTACTACGACGAGGTCTCGACGACCGTCCGCTACGAGGGGCGGCTGCGGACGATCGACGCGGTGCGCGAGGCCGGCCTGGAGACGTGCGTGGGCGGGATCCTCAACCTCGGGGAGACCCGGGAGCAGCGCGTCGAGATGGCGTTCGAGCTCGCCGCGATCGACCCGACGAGCGTGCCCATCAACATGCTCAACCCCCGCCCGGGTACGAAGTTCGGCGACCGGGAGTACATGGACCCGTGGGAGGCGGTCAAGTGGATCGCCATCTTCCGCCTGATCCTCCCCGAGGCGCTGTTCCGCCTGTGCGGGGGGAGGGTCGAGAACCTCGGGGAGCTCCAGGCCCTGGCGGTCAGGGCCGGCATCAACGGCGTGATGATGGGCAACTTCCTCACGACGCTCGGCTCGACGCCGGAGGAGGACCGGGCGCGGTTCGAGGAGCACGGGCTGAACGTGGCCCGCCAACCCGACAACGGGGCCAACCCCCGGCCCGACAACCGCAGCGGCTGGCTCGAGGGGCCCACCCCGGCGCTGGCGACCGTGGCGGAGTCACCCCCGCCGCCGGCCGGGCTCGAGATCCGGCTGTGGGATCCGTCGACCCAGCTGCGCTTCCGGGCAAAGCAATCGGTGCCGCCCCGTCCGGAGGCGGGTTCGAGGCCGGGATGACCGGAGAGGAGCGAGCGGGATGACCGACATCGGTTCACGTCTGGACGAGCTGCGGGATCTCGGCCTGTACCGGCGGATGCGGATGGTGAGCGGACCCCAGGGGCCGCGCGTGCTGCTCGACGGCAAGCCGGTGCTCTTGCTCTGCTCGAACAACTACCTCGGGCTGGCCGACCACCCCCGGGTGCGGGAGGCCGCGGCCGAGGCGGCGATGCGCTGGGGCGTCGGCGCCGGGGCGTCCCGGCTGGTCTCGGGAACGATGACCATCCACCGCCGCCTCGAAGACCGCCTGTCGGCGTTCGAGCGCACCGAGGCGTGCCTGCTCTTCGGGTCGGGCTACATGGCCAACATCGGCGTGATCTCGGCCCTGGCCGGTCGCGACGAGGTCGTCTTCTCGGACGCCCTCAACCACGCGTCGATCGTGGACGGATGCCGCCTGGCCCGAGCCGATACGTTCGTCTACGACCACTGCGACACCGAGCACCTGGCCTGGGGCCTGCGCCAGGCCGACCGGCGCGGGGCCCTGATCGTGACCGACTCGGTCTTCTCGATGGACGGCGACGTCGCGCCCCTGGCCGAGCTCGTCGAGTTGGCGCGGCGCTTCGACGTCCGCCTGGTCGTCGACGAGGCCCACGCGACCGGGGCGCTCGGTCCGGGCGGGCGGGGGGCGGTGGCGGCGGCGGGCCTCGAGGGAGAGGTCGACGTCATCGTCGGGACGCTCGGCAAGGCGCTCGGCTCCTACGGGGCCTACGTGTGCTGCGACACCGAGACCGCGCAGTTCCTGGTCAACACCGCCCGGCCCCTGATCTTCTCGACCGCGCCCCCTCCCCCGGCGGTGGCCGGGGCGCTCGCGGCGCTCGAGCTGATCGTCGAGCAGCCACGGCGGGTCGAGCGCCTCCAGGCCGCGGCCGCCCACCTCCGGGCGGAGCTGACCCTGGCGGGGGTGCCCTCGCCGGTGTCGACCACGCAGATCATCCCCCTGGTCATCGGCGACCCGGAGCTGACCGTCCGGGTGTGCGAGGCGGCCCTCGCCCGGGGCGTGTTCGCCCAGGCGATCCGCCCGCCGACCGTCCCGATCGGAAGCTCGCGGCTGCGCCTGGCGGTGATGGCATCCCAGACTCACGGGGAGCTCGCGGCGGCCGCGAAGGCGATCGCCGCCGCCGCGCGCGAGGCCGGGGCTGAGTTCCAGCGCCCGGCACCCCCGGCCCCGCCCCCGGCGATTCGCCGCGCCGAGCCGGCACCGTCCGGTCGGGCTCGGAGCGAGCAGCCCTCCAGCCCGGGACCGGGCCCGGAGGTGTTCGACTTTGATCCCGGAGCCGCCCCCCGGCCCGAGCTGTTCGACTTCGAGTCCGAACCGGTCACACGCGCGGCATAGGCCGCCGGCGGGCCCCCCGTGCGTGGCTGCCTGGTCACGGCGACCGACACCGGGGTGGGCAAGACGGTGCTCGCCTCGGCTGTCGTCGCCGCCCTGTCGGCCCGGGGTGAGCGCGTCGGGGCTCTGAAGCCGGCCGTCACCGGACTCGACGACCCGACCCCGGGGACCGCGGCCGACCACGTGCTTCTGGGGGTCTGCGCCGGCATGGATCCCGACGTCGTCGCCCCCTACCGGTTCGGTCCGGCGGCGTCGCCGCAGCTTGCGGCCGAACTGGCCGGTCAGACGATCGACGTTCCCCGGCTCCTGAGATCGGCCGCCACCGGACGGTGGGACACGCTCGTCGTCGAGGGCGTCGGCGGCCTGCTCGTGCCCCTGGCTCCGGGCTGGGACCTCCGGGCCTTCGCCCGGGACCTCGGCCTCCCGGTCGTGATCGCCGCCCGGCCCGGCCTCGGGACGATCAACCACACCCTCCTCACCCTCGAGGCCGCCCGGTCGGTCGGGCTCGACGTCCGGGCCGTGGTCCTGACCCCGTGGCCCGACGAACCGACCGTCGTCGAGCAGTCGAACCGCGAGACGATCGCCGCCCTCGGAGACGTCCCGGTCGCCACCCTGCCCCGGGTCGAGCCGATCTGCCCGGCCGAGCTCGCCCGGGCGGGCGCCGGACTCCCCCTCGATGCCTGGCTCGCCCCGGCCTGAGCCGGTCCACGCCTCAGTACGCGGCCGGGGGCGTGCGGCGGACCGCACTGCAGGCCATGGCGAGCGAGACCACCCAGCCGATGAACGTCCACCCGAGCAGGAGGTTGATGACGACGATCGCCGCCGCCTGATGGTGGTGGCGCAGGAGCGCGACGATCGTCGGCGCGAGGTAGGCGGCGGCCCCGGCGAGGACGAGCAGGAGCACGCCGAGCCCGCCTGCCACCGAGCCCGCTGATCCTATGAGCACACGACCTCCTCACTTTCGCCGGATGAGGCGGCGACGCTATCGCCGGCTTGGGACGTTTCGGTGCGATCGGTGGCGCGGATCGTCGGAAGCGCGACCTCACCCGAACCCGGCCCCGGAGCCCCTCGGGTGGCCGGGCCCGCCGGCTTGCGAGACTTCGTGGGGAGTTGGGCACAGACGAAGACAGACGCGGCCCGACCCACGGCCGCAGCGCGCGGAGCGCGCGGCTCGGCAAGGTCGCCGCCGGCGGGGCCGCCCGCTGGGCCGGGGACCGGCTCGACGTCCGGGGCACCCAGGCCGAGCGCGACCGGCGCCGGGGGGACCGGATGGTCGCCACGGTCGACGCCCTCGTCGACCAGCTCGCGGTGATGCGAGGCGCGGCGATGAAGGCCGGCCAGGTCCTCTCGACCGTCGAGTTCCCCGGCCTCGACGCCGACCAGGCCGCCTACCTCCAGGGCCGGCTGGCCTCCCTGCGCGACAGCATCCCCCCGGTCGGATGGCGCCAGATGCGCAAGGTCCTCGATGCCGAGTGGGGCGAGCCGGCCGACCGGGTCCTGGCGAGCATCGACACCGAGCCGGCGGCGGCGGCCAGCATCGGGCAGGTCTACCGGGGCACGACCCACGAGGGCGTCGACGTGGCGATCAAGGTCCAGTACCCGGGCATCGCCGAGGCCGTCGAGTCGGACATGCGCAACCTCCGCCTGCTGGCGCCGATGCTCCGCAAGCTGATCCCGGGCGTCGAGATCAAGGATCTCCTGGCCGAGCTGAGCGAGCGGATCGCCGAGGAGTGCGACTACGAGCTCGAGGCGGGCAGCCATCGCCGGCTGGCCCGCCACTGGCGCGACCACCCGTTCGTGCTCGTCCCGAACGTCGACGGGCGGCTCTCGACCCGCCGGGTGCTCGTCAGTGACTGGGTCGACGGAATGGACTTCGAGACGGTGGCCGCCCAGCCGGATCCGGTCCGCGACCGGTACGCCGAGATCCTCTACCGGTTCTTCTACGGGACGATCACCGGCCTCGGCCTCGTGCTCGGCGACCCCCACCCCGGCAACTACCTGCTCTGCCCGGACGGACGCGTCGCCTTCTTCGACTTCGGCATGCTCCGCCGCCTCCCACCCGGTTACCTGCGTCGGGAGGGGGTCGTCGCCCGGGCGATCCGGGAGGAGGACACCCCGCTCATGGTCGCCACCCTCGGCGAGCTCGGCTACCTCCCGGGGGCGGCGGAGGACTGGGACGGGGAGCTGATGCTCGACTACATGCGCGAGCTCTCGTGGTGGCTCGACACCGACGACCGGCTCGAGCCGGCTGATCTCTGGCGGAGCACGGCGCCCCTCCGCGGTGAGGACGGACCCGAGCATCTCGCCCAGATGCGGCGGATGACCTTCCCGCCCGAGGCCCTCCTCCTGCGCCGGATGGAGGGCCTCCTCTTCCAGGCCGCGACCACGATCCGGGCCCGCGTGGCCTGGGGCCCGCTGATGCACGAGCTGGTCGAGGGAGGCGAGCCGGTCGGGGCGCTCGGGGCCGAGCATGCACGCTGGGCCACGCGCGACGGACGAGCGGCGCTCGCCCGGTGACGCCGGCGCGGTCCTAGGAGGACTCGCCGTCGGGGCGCAGGGCGGCCCCGAGCAAACCGGTCAGCGCCCGCCGGTGCCGGGCCAGGGCCGCCTCGGACAGGGGGTCCTCGCCGACCAGCCGGGCCCGGAAGGCGGCGTCGGAGAAGTAGGTGAAGACGGCTCCATAGCAGATCTGCATGAGCTCGAGGGGGTCGTGCCGGCGCAGCCGGCCGGCCGCCATCTCCCGCTCGAGGAAGGTGACCGCCCGGTCGAGGAACGGTCGGAGCGACCCGGTGATGGCGTCGTCGAGGCGGTCCCCCCCGTCCATCGCCTCCCGCCGGAGGATCCGGGCGAAGTCGGGATGGGTGGCGAAGAAGACGAACCCGGCGTCGATGATGGAGACGACCTGGTCGAACCCCTCGAGCGCGCCCGAGACGGCGGCCTCGGTCTCCCGGGTCCAGTCGACCACGGCCGAGGCGATCACCGCCACGTAGAGCTCGGCCTTCGAGGTGAAGTGGTAGAGCAGCGTCGGATGGCTCAACCCCGCCTGGCGGGCGATGTCCGCGAGGCGGGCGCCGTCGAACCCGCGGTCGGCGAACTCCGCCCGGGCGATCGTCAGGATCCGGGTCCGGGACGGGGAGTCGGTTTCGGGAACCGCGGCGGGCACGCCCTGATGATAAGCCGCCAGCCCGGTCTACTGACAAGTCAGTAGAGCGCTATCGTCTGCGCAGGTCGTGACCGAAGCGCTCCCCCAGACCATCGGTGGCCGCCTCGCCGGCGCCACGATTCTCCTGACCGGCGCGACCGGCTTCGTGGCCAAGGCCATCCTCGCCACCGCCCTGCGCTCGCTCCCCGAGGTCGGCGAGCTCCGGCTGCTGCTGCGGGCCGCCGACGACGCGGCCGCCGAGGTGCGGCTGCGCGAGCAGGTCCTGAGCTCGAGCGCCTTCGCCGACCTCGATCCCCGGGTCACCGAGGCCGCCCTCGCCGGGGGTCGCCTCCGGGCCTTCGCCTGCGACCTGACCGCCCCCCACCTGGGACTCCCGGTCTCGGGGCCGCTCGAGGACGTCGACGTGGCCATCCACTGCGCCGCCTCGGTCAGCTTCCAGCAGCCCCTCGACGAGATGCTCGAGCTCAACGTGATCGGTACGGCCAACCTGGCCGCGGCGCTCCGGGAGGCGAGCCCGGCGGTCCGGTTCGTCCACGTCTCGACCGCCTACGCGGCCGGCGTCCGGACCGGGCTCGTGCTCGAGCGCCCGTCGGGTCAGTCCCCGGGGGAGCCGGACCTCGACGCCCAGGCCGAGCTCGATGCCGCTCGATCCTGGCGCCAGGGCCTCGAGGCCGACTCGCGCCTGCCCGACCACCAGGAGCGCTTCGTCCGCGACGCCCGCCAGGAGATCGGCCCGGCCGGGGCTCCGGCGATCGGGGCCCGGGCCGAGCGGGCGCGCCGGGCGTGGGTCTTCACCCAGCTCGTCGACCGGGGCCGGGCCCGGGCCCGGGCCCT
>JAXDHK010000125.1:0-11721 GCA_034664545.1 Solirubrobacteraceae bacterium | reverse complement strand
AGCTCGTCGGCTTCTACGCCTTCCACTCCTGCTTCATGGAGCCCTGGGACGGTCCGGCCGCCGTGGCCTTCACCGACGGGCGGGTGATCGGGGCGACGCTCGACCGCAACGGCCTGCGCCCCGGGCGCTGGGTCGTGACCAAGGACGGGTACGTCGTCCTCGGGTCCGAGGCCGGCCTCCTCGGCGTACGGCCCGACCAGATCGAGCGGCTCGGGCGCCTCCAGCCGGGCAAGCTCTTCCTCGTCGACCTCGAGCAGGGCCGGATCGTCGCCGACGACGAGGTCAAGCGCGAGGTGGCCACGGCCCAGCCCTACGCCGCGTGGTTCGACGAGAACACCGTCCACTTCGACGACCTCCCCGAGGTTCCCGGCCCGGCGCTGACCGAGCCGCTCCACTCGCTCCAGCTCGCCTTCGGCTACTCCCAGGAGGATCTCCGGGTGCTCATGGCGCCGATGGCCTCGACCGGCGCCGAGCCGATCGGGTCGATGGGCAACGACGCCGCCCTCGCCGTCCTCTCCGACCAGGCCCCCCCGCTCTTCAGCTACTTCAAGCAGCTCTTCGCCCAGGTCACCAACCCGCCGATCGACCCGATCCGCGAGGAGATCGTGATGAGCCTGGCCTCGAGCCTCGGCGGCGAGGGCAACCTCCTCAGCGAGAGCCCATCCCACGCCCACAAGCTGATCCTCGACCAGCCGATCCTCCGCAACCACGAGCTCGAGGCCGTGCGCCAGGTCGGCGGGGACGTCTTCCAGGCCCACACGATCGACATCACCTGGCCCCGGTCCGCAGGTCCCGAGGGCATGGCCGCGGCGGTCCGGCGGATCTGCGCCGAGGCGCACGACAAGATCGCCGGCGGCGACAACCTCCTCGTCCTCTCCGACCGGGCGGTCGGGCCCGACCGGGTCGCGATCCCGTCGCTCCTGGCCGTGGCCTCCGTCCACCACCACCTCGTCCGCGAGGGGACCCGCCTCCGGGCGGCGCTCGTCCTCGAGTCGGGCGAGCCGCGCGAGGTCCACCACATGGCCACGCTGATCGGCTACGGCGCCAGCGCGATCAACCCCTACCTGGTGTTCGAGACGGTCGGCCAGCTCGTGGCCGAGGGCCGGGTCCCAGCCCAGAACGGCGACCAGCCGACGGTCGCCTCGGCCGAGGCCGGGATCGTCAAGGCGATCGGCAAGGGCCTCCTCAAGACGATCTCGAAGATGGGGATCTCGACCATCCACTCCTACTGCGGCGCCCAGATCTTCGAGGCCGTCGGCCTCGACAAGACGCTGGTCGACCAGCACTTCACCGGGACCGCCTCGCGCATCGGCGGCATCGGCATCGACTGTCTCGCCGCCGAGACCCTCGTCCGCCACACGCGCGGCTATCCCGCCCACGACCCCGACGAGCTGCTCCCGGTCGGGGGCATCTACGCCTGGCGGCGCGACGGCGAGCGACACATGTGGAACCCGGAGACGATCGCCCTCCTCCAGCACGCCGTCCGCCAGGAGGCCGGCCAGGCCGCCGAGACCTACGCCGAGTACTCCCGGCTGATCAACGACGACGCCAGCCGGAAGGCCACGCTCCGGGGCCTGATGAAGATCCGCACCGACCAGACGCCGATCCCGATCGACGAGGTCGAGCCGTGGACGGAGATCGTCAAGCGCTTCGTCACCGGTGCGATGAGCCTCGGCTCCCTTTCCCGCGAGGCCCACGAGAACCTGGCGATCGCGATGAACGAGCTCGGGGGCAAGTCGAACACCGGCGAGGGTGGAGAGGACCCCGAGCGGTTCCTCGACAACCGCCGGTCGGCGATCAAGCAGGTGGCGAGCGGGCGCTTCGGCGTGACCATCCACTACCTGGTCAACGCCGACGAGCTCCAGATCAAGATGGCCCAGGGCGCCAAGCCCGGGGAGGGGGGGCAGCTGCCCGGACACAAGGTCGACGGGTACATCGGCAAGATCCGCAGCTCGACCCCCGGGGTCGGCCTGATCAGCCCGCCGCCCCACCACGACATCTACTCGATCGAGGATCTCAAGCAGCTGATCTACGACCTCCGGTGCTCGAACCCCAAGGCCCGGATCAGCGTCAAGCTCGTCTCCGAGGTCGGGGTCGGGACGGTCGCCGCCGGGGTGGCCAAGGCCAACTCCGACCACGTGCTGATCGCCGGCCACGACGGCGGGACCGGGGCCTCGCCCCTCTCCTCGATCCAGGCGGCCGGCATCCCCTGGGAGATCGGCCTGGCCGAGACCCAGCAGACGCTCCTGCGCAACGACCTCCGCTCGCGCATCTGGGTCCAGACCGACGGCCAGCTCAAGACCGGGCGCGACGTGGCGATCGCCGCGATGCTCGGCGCCGACGAGATGGGCTTCTCGACGGCCCCGCTGATCGCGACCGGCTGCATCATGATGCGCGCCTGCCACCTCAACACCTGCCCGGTCGGCATCGCCACCCAGGACCCCGAGCTTCGCAAGCGCTTCGCCGGGACCCCCGAGCACGTGGTCAACTACTTCCACTTCGTGGCCGAGGAGGTCCGGGAGATCCTCGCCGGCCTCGGCCTGCGGACGGTGGACGACCTGATCGGGCGCGTCGACCTCGTCGAGGCCGACGCGGCGATCGAGCATTGGAAGGCCCGGGGGGTCGACCTCTCGAACGTCCTCGCCATGCCCGACCTCCCCCCGGGAACGCCGCTACGCCGGGTTCGCGCCCAGGAGCCGGTCCTCGAGGACGCACTCGACTGGACCCTGATCGAACAGGCCGAGGGGGCGATCGAGCGGGGCGAGCGGGTCGAGATCGACACCGAGGTCCGCAACGTCAACCGGTGCGTCGGCGGCCTGCTCTCGAGCGCGATCGCCGTCCGCCACGGAGCCGAGGGCCTCGAGGAGGACTCGATCCGGGTCCACTTCACCGGATCGGCCGGCCAGAGCTTCGGCGGCTGGCTGGCCCCCGGGGTGACCTTCAGCCTCAACGGCGACGCCAACGACTACACCGGCAAGGGCCTCTCGGGCGGCGTCCTCGCCGTCAGCCCGTCGGCCGGGGTGACGTTCGTCCCGGAGGAGAACGTCATCATCGGCAACACCGTCCTCTACGGGGCGACCCGGGGACGGGCGTTCTTCCGCGGCCTGGCCGGCGAGCGCTTCGGGGTGCGCAACTCCGGCGCCCTGGCCGTCGTCGAGGGTGTCGGCGACCACGGCTGCGAGTACATGACCGGGGGCCGGGTGGTCGTGCTCGGACCGACCGGGCGGAACTTCGCCGCCGGGATGAGCGGGGGCGTCGCCTACGTCCTCGATGCCGACGGAACCTTCGGCAAGCGCTGCAACATGGCGATCGTCTCCTTCGAGGAGATGGCCGACGACGACGCGGCCGAGCTCCGGGCGCTGGTCGTCGAGCACGAGCGGCGGACCGGGTCGACCGTGGCCGCGGCCCTGCTCGAGGACTGGGACCGGTCGCTCGAGCTGTTCGTCAAGGTCATGCCCAACGACTTCCGCCGCGTGCTCGACGAGCGGGCGGCCGCGCAGCTGGCCGAGGCCGCGGCGTGAGCCCCGCCCACCGCCGAGCCCGGCGCCCCGGACGCAGGCGCTGATGGGCGAGCTGGGCGCCTTCCTGCGCATCGAGCGTGCGCCGGTTCCCGAGCGCGATCCCCACGAGCGGGCGCACGACTACCGGGAGTTCATGCTCCGTCGTCCGGTCCCCGAGCTCCAGGAGCAGGGAGCCCGGTGCATGGAGTGCGGCGTCCCCTTCTGCCACAGCGGCTGCCCCCTCGGGAACCTCATCCCCGACTGGAACGACCTCGTCTACCGCGACCGGTGGGCCGACGCCCTGCGCCAGCTCCACGCGACGAACAACTTCCCCGAGTTCACCGGCCGGCTGTGCCCCGCCCCGTGCGAGGCGGCCTGCGTCCTCGAGATCCGCGAGGGCGATGCCGTGAGCATCAAGCAGATCGAGAACTCGATCATCGACCGGGGCTTCGACGAGGGCTGGGTCCTCCCGGCCCCCCCGGCGTTCGAGACCGGGCGCAGCGCGGCCGTGGTCGGTGCCGGACCGGCCGGGATGGCCGCGGCCCAGCAGCTGCGCCGGGCCGGCCACCGGGTCGTGCTCTTCGAGCGCGACGAGGCCGCCGGCGGGCTCGTGCGCTTCGGGGTCCCGGACTTCAAGATCGAGAAGCGGGTCGTCGAGCGCCGGGTCCAGCAGTTGATCGACGAGGGCGTCGAGATTCGGTGCGGGGTCGACGTCGGACGCGACGTGACCGCCGAAGAGCTACGGGACGAATTCGACGCCGTCGTCCTCTCGATCGGGTCCCGGGTCCCGCGCGACCTGCCCGTCCCGGGGCGCGAGCTCGACGGGATCCACTTCGCGATGGAGTACCTCTACGTCCGCAACCGGTGGGTCGCCAGCCAGTTCGGTCCCCCGCCGGCCGGGCCGGTCCCCCCGACCCGGGAGATCACGGCCGCCGGCAAGCACGTCATCGTGATCGGCGGCGGGGACACCGGGGCCGACTGCGTCGGCAACGCCCTCCGGGAGGGCGCTGCCTCGATCACCCAGCTCGAGCTCCTCCCCGAGCCCCCGCCCCGGCGGCCCGATGACAAGACGCCGTGGCCGCGCTGGCCCAACAAGATGCGCCTCTCCTACGCGATGAAGGAGGCCGAGGGCGAGGGCAAGGGCGAGCGCGCCTACTCGGTGGTGACCACCCACTTCTCCGGCGAGGGCCGGGTCCGGGCCCTGCACCTCGCCTGCGCCGAGCCGGCCCCCCCGTTCCACCCGGTCGCCGGGACCGAGCGCGAGCTCGCGGCCGACCTCGTGCTCCTGGCCATGGGCTTCCTCCACCCCGAGCACGAGGGCCTGGTCGACCAGCTCGGCGTCGAGCGCGACGCCCGGGGAAACGTCCAGGCCGCAACCTACGCGACCTCCGTCGACGGGGTCTTCGCCGCCGGGGACGCCCGGCGCGGCCAGTCGCTGATCGTCTGGGCGATCAACGAGGGCCGCCAGTGCGCGCGCATCGTCGACCGCTACCTCCAGACCGCCCCACGCAACGGACGGGTCCACGCCCCGGCCTGACCAGCGCAACCTTCGCCCGCCCGGGATGTTTAGAACTTGACCAACGCCGGTCGTCGCCGGCGCCGATGAGAAGTTGCGCGCTACGCTGGTGGCGCCGCGACGACTTTCAACGAACGGAAGGAACACGCTCTTGCGCCTGCGTATCCCCGCCCTGGCGGCCCTCGCCGCGCTGGCCGCGCTCGCCGCGCCGTCCGCGAGCCTCGCCTACTCGACCGGAATCGGGGACAACAACCCGAGCATGTTCGCCAGCCCGGCCTACACGGCGCTGCACACGAAGATCACCCGCTACGTGGCGGCCTACAACATCGTCGAGAGTCCGGCCGACCTCGCCGTGTTCCGGGTCTGGGTCAAGGCGGCCGAGGCGTCGGGCATCCAGCCGCTGATCGCCTTCTACCACGCCCGGGGACGGGCCGGGACCCACCAGCCGAGCCTCGCCGGGTACACCAAGGAGATCAAGAAGTTCATCAAGCTGTTCCCCGAGATCAAGAACTACACCCCGTGGAACGAGGCCAACCGCGGCAACGTCGTCGTCTCCGGCGGCGCCTCCTTCCACAGCCCGTCGGCCAAGCTCTCCGCCCAGTACTACCTCGCCCTGCGCTCGGCCTGCAGCCGATGCACGATCGTCGGCCTCGACGTCCTCGACGGTCAGAAGATCGGACCGACGATCAGCTACATCAAGTCCTTCCAGCGCTACGCCAAGGGGCACCTCCCGACCATCTGGGGCCTCCACAACTACTCGGATACCAACCGCTACCGGAGCACCGGGACCAAGGCCGTCCTGGCCGCCGTCAAGGGACAGGTCTGGCTGACCGAGACCGGTGGCCTCGTCCAGTTCGGCGGGGCGTTCCCCTACAGCCTGAGCCGGGCGAGCAAGGCGCTCACCTACATGTTCAAGCTCGCCGGCTCGAACTCCCGGATCGCCCGCCTCTACATCTACAACTGGTTCGGCGGCGACCGGAGCACGCGCTTCGACGCCGGCCTGGTCGATGCCGCCGGTCTCCCCCGGCCGGGCTATTTCGTCGTGCGCAAGAAGCTGACCGGGCACTAGGCCGCTCGCCGGTGCGGCCGCTCCCGGCGGTCGCACCGGGGGCCGCCGAAAGTGCCGTCCGGCGGCCTCCCTACAGTGCGAACTGGAACTCGTCCTACGTACTGCTGGGAGCGCCTCGATGCCGCTTTGCTTCATCGAACCGCAGGATGCGATCCGCGTGATCGCGGAATCGATCGGTCGTGAGGCACGCCGTCAGCTGGTCGGCGAGGTGCTCCACGCCTGGGTCGACGACCTCCCCGAGCGGGAGCTGGTCACCCACTACGCCAAGGCGATCGCCGAGCTCGACGAGCAGGACCTCTCGATGCTGGCCGCCTGGCACGCCTCGCTCGACACGATCGGCCAGCCGATCGCCAATACCGACTTCCTGGTCAGCGTGTTCCCCTCGCTCGGCGAGCACCGCCGGGAGGCCCTCAAGATCGCCGCGAGCTTCCGGGGTGAGGAGGCGTTCGACGCCGGGGTCGCCGAGGAGCAGGCCCTCCGGACGGTGCTGCCCCGGCTGTCCCGGGCCCGGGCCGAGCAGCTGGCCCTCGAGTGCATCGAGCTCTACGTCTGGGACCGGCTCGGCTCGGAGAACTAGTGACCACTAGGAACGGCCGGGCGTAGACTTCCCCGGGTGGCCAGCCGGGTCATCCTCTTCTCGACCGATTCGTGCGCCTTCTGCGTCCACGCCCGGTCGCTGCTGATGAAGCGGGGGGTCGACTTCGAGGAGGTCGATCTCGGGTCCGAGCCCGAGCTCCAGGCCGAGCTGGCCGCCGTCACCGGGCGCGACAGCTTCCCCCAGATCATCGTCGACGGGGAGCCGGTCGGCGGCCTCAACGAGCTCCGGGCGGCGGACCGGGACGGGACCCTGGCCGCCTGGGGTCGGGCGTCGTAGGCAGGCCTAACCGGTGAGCCGCCGGCGCAGCCGGCGGGCGTTGCGCGGGGCGTAGGCGTTCCAGTCGTTGTTGAAGTACGCGTAGATCTCGTGGTCGGCTCTCCAGGCGGTGAGGCGCTCGGCCCACTCGTCGATCTCCCGGTCGGAGTAGTTGCCCTTGCGCCCGCGCCGGCCGTAGTGGAAGCGGATGAACATCCAGTCGGCGGTCGCCTCCCGGAGCTGGAACGGCCGGTCCGGGTGGTCGCCGATGACCAGGGCGACCCCGTGTCGACGGAGCAGGCTGAGGACATCGTCGGTGAACCAGCTCGCGTGGCGGAACTCGAAGGCGTGGCGCCCCGGGGGGAGCCGCTCGAGGGCGAAGGTCAGGCGAGCGTCGTCGCGGTGGAAGTTCTCGGGCAGCTGCCAGAGCACCGGCCCGAGCTTCCCGGCCTCGATCAGCGGGTCGATCCGCTCGTAGAAGCGCGCGACCCCCTGGTCCATGTCCGCCAACCGCTTGATGTGGGTCAGGTACCGGCTCGACTTGACCGTGAAGCCGAAGCCCGCCGGCGTCTGCTCGACCCACCGGGCGACGCCGGGTCGGGACGGGAGGCGGTAGAAGGTGGCGTTGACCTCGACCGTGTCGAACCGCTCGGCGTAGAACTCGAGCCACCGCCGAGCCGGGAGCTTCTCCGGGTAGAAGGTGCCCCGCCAGTCGCGGTAGTTCCAGCCCGAGCAGCCGATGTGGACGTCACCCATCGGAGCGGCCCGTACCCGCTCCCGGCCCCCGATCCTCGACCGAAGCTCAGCGGTCGGCGCCGGCGTGACCGGCGAGCCCCAGCCCCCGGCGGGCCCGCATGTGCGGGAGGGGGTCGAGGGGGTGCGCGCGGAGGTTGCGCAAGATCGCCGTCGGAACCACCCGGGTGAAGAAGCTCCCGACGTCGAACGCCCGGCGGACGGCGCGCACGTAGTCGCGGGGGATGCCCGACCGGATCAGCCCCTGGCTGACGTCGACGAGGTCGGCCTTCCGGAAGGCCTCGGCCAGCCGGGCCTGGGCCCCCCGATAGGGCGTCGGCCGGTGGTGCTCGGCGATCACGACCGCCAGCTCAGAGCTCCACCCCTGGCGCCCGGTCCGCCCGAGCCAGGCGTCCTGGGCCTGGATCGAAGGGCCGAGGTAGTCGAGCCCGCCGAACGCCTCGAGGTCGTGGAAGGCGGCGGCCACCGCCAGCTTGTCGTCCCGGTCGTCCCCGTCGGGGGTCAGGGCCCGGGCGAAGTTCAGGACCCGGTACACGTGGCCCCGGTAGCCCGCGTAGCCGGCCGCGTCCCCCCGCGCCCGGTCGCGGTGGCCGTCGAGGATCTCCTCGACCAGGGGGTGGGTCTCGATGATCGCGGGGGTGGTCATCGACGGGAGGATGGCACGACCGGGGCTACGGGGTCAGGAGCCCGGTAGGACGATGTCATACCGGCCCGCCCCGACCCGGCCGGCGTAGCGCCAGACCAGGAAGGCGCACCGCAGGCGCATCCCGTCCGCGAGCTCGAGGTCGCCCTCCCCGAGCGCCTCCCCGGCCAGGCGCAGGGGATACTCCGACTCCTCGTCCTCCCACAGCTCGAGGCCGGCCCGGCGGTGGCGGCCGTCGCCGGCGTAGGCGGTCGACAGGCGGGGCTCGTCGATCGGGTGGGGCCCGGGGGGCGAGCCCCGCAGGACGAACCCGGCGAGCTCCTCGGCCTCGTGGTGCTTGGCCCGGGCCGGGCGCCGGGCCCGCAGGGCGACTCCGAGCTCCTCGGAGAGCCAGGCCGAGATGCTCCGCTCGAGGCCGAAGCGCTTGGGCCGGCGCGGGGGGGTCGGCTCGACGACCGCGTTGCCCAGAACGTCGACCTCGATCCCGGCGGCCATGCCCCGGGCCCGGCACAGCCACTCGCGGGTGCCGTCGGCGAACTCGGCTGGGTCGCCGAGCGGCTCGAACACCAGGTCGAGGCCCCCGTCCCCGGTGGCCCGCCACCCGGTCGCCTCGGGCTCGATCCGCGGATCGCCGGCCGGCATGACCTCCCCGGAGTGGAGGAGCAGTCCCCCGGCGTCGGAGTGGACGACGCCGGCGAGCGACCCGTCGCCGAACCCGAGGATGACCGGGCCGCTCAACGCGGGAGCTTGTCCGGGTCGACCTCGATCGCCCGGCCGTCGACGTCGTACACCTGCTCGGCCGCGGCTCGGCTTCCCGACCCCGGGCGCCCGGCCCCGGCCCGGGCGAGATGGGCGACCAGCCGGCTCGCGTAGTGGCGGATGATCTGGCCCCGGATCACGGCCCGGGTCGGCGGAGCCAGGAGCAGGGCGCCGAGGACGTCGGTGACGAAGCCCGGGACGATCAAGAGGGCCCCGCCGACGAACACGAGGACCCCGTCGAGGGCCGCCCGGGCCGGGGGTCGTCCGGCGGCGATCGCCCCGGCGAAGTCGCGCAACACGGCCCGGCCCTGCGAGCGGACGAGCCTGACCCCGAGCATCGACGTCCCGACGAGGGCGAGCACCGTCCACCAGGGGCCGATCGCCTCGCCGACCTTGATGATCACGTAGAACTCGGCGATCGGCAGGCCGATGGCCACGGCGAGGACGAGAAGGCGCACCCCCTAAGGCTACGCTCCGGCTAGACTGGGTGGATGGTCACAGTCGAAGAAGTCGAAGAGGCGCTCACCAACGTGATCGATCCCGAGCTCGGGCTGGACTTCGTCGAGCTCGGCCTGATCTACGGCATCGAGGTCGACGGCCCCGAGGTTCGCGTGACGTTCTCGCTCACCTCGCCCGGCTGCCCGATCGGTCCCCAGGTCAGCGAGCAGATCGAGGAGTTCGTCGGCGAGCTCGACGGCGTCGATTCGGTCGCCTCCGAGATGGTGTTCACCCCGGCGTGGACGCCCGAGCGGATGAGCGAAGACGCCCGCTTCGCCCTCGGCTTCTAGCCCTCACCGGGTATAGCTCCGCCGCAGCCGGGCGATCGTCCCCGCCAGCGTCGTCGGTCCCGGCCGTAGCGCCCAGGTCACGCTCAGCGATCCGCTCGCGCCCGGCAGGCGCACGACCCCCCCGACGACGCGGGCCCCGGCGGCCCGGAAGCCGCTGACCCCGTAGGGGACGGGCCACCCGAGGGTCGTCCCGGCCGGGGCCTCCCAGGTCAGCCGGGCTCCGCCCCGCCGGGAGCGCAGGGCGAAGGACACCCGCCCGTGGGCGGTCGGAGCCCCATCGACCGAGACGACCGCCCCGGGGCGCAGCCACCCCGGGGGGACGGCGCCGAGGAGGGCTACGCCCGAGCCGTCGTCACGGACGAGCAT
This sequence comes from Solirubrobacteraceae bacterium, assembly GCA_034664545.1. Classification (GTDB taxonomy): domain Bacteria; phylum Actinomycetota; class Thermoleophilia; order Solirubrobacterales; family Solirubrobacteraceae; genus Palsa-513. Next base: position 1,474 of record JAXDHK010000125.1, on the reverse strand, counting down.
GTTCCGGAGCAGGGTGACGAGCTCCGCCGAATAGGTCCCGTGCGGGGTGAGGTTCGCCGCGCTCGACCGCTTGCCCCCCGGGCGGATGTCGGCCTCGAAGCCCCCGAGGGTCCCCGTGGCGTGGGCGAGCTCGGCGTAGAGGCCGGCGACCACCCCCGCCTGCTCGCCCCGGGCGAGCTCGGTCTCGAAGATCCGAAAGCCCGTGTAGTCGTGGAGCTGTCCCGCGTAGGTGGCGATGCCCTCCCGGAAGCCGGCCCGGGCCCGCCGGATCGTCGCGCCCACGATCGGGTCGCCCGGGGGGAGCGGGCCGTCCGGGTAGGCGACCCACCAGTTGCCCCAGTCGCGCCCCCCGGGCCGGTCGAGCGCCGGGGGGACCGCCCCGCCGTTGGCCGCCGCGGCCGCCCGGGTCGCCCGGCCCACGCTCGCCCGCAGGCGCCCGGCGAGCTCCGCCCAGGCCGACGCCAGGTCGGGGCGCCCGGCGACCCGGGCCAGGCCGACCGCCTCGTCGAGGCCGGCCACGGCCCAGAAGTCGTCCCCGGCCAGGCGCCCGGACACGTACTCGTCGTCGTGGGGGTCGCCGACCGGGAGGAGGCCGGTCGGGTCGCCGGCGACCTGGGCCTCGAGCCAGCCGACCGCCCGGTCGACCGCGGCGAGCTTCGCCCGGGCGAAGCCGGCGTCCCGGGTGAGCGAGGCGTGGCGACCGAGCGCCCAGAGGGCCTGACCCATCCCGTCGTACTGTCCGGCCCGGCTGATGAAGAGTCCGTCGGGTCGCTGCCAGGCCGCGAAGTAGTCGAGGTCCTCCCGGGCGGGTCCGCTCAGGCCGGCCAGGTCGAGGGCGTTGGTCATGATCGCCGCGTCCCGGAGCCAGAACGCGTGGTACTGGAGGTCGTTGACCGTCTGCACCCAAGGACCGTCCGGGAGGCGGTAGCGGCTGGTCAGGATCTGGACGAGGCTCGCCGCGTAGGCGTCGGCGATCCCCGGCTCCGGAACCCGGAGCCGCATCCCGTCCCCGAGCGCGACGTCGAAGGTCCGCCGGACCGCCAGGCGGGCCTGGTCGTAGCCGAGGCGGGCGACATCGGCGAGCATCGGCCCGGGGATCGCCGCGGGCACGGCCGGGAGCTTGAACTCGAGGTCGGCCGACCGGCCGGGCGCCAGCCGCCGGGTGTAGGTCACCCGGGCGCAGATCGTCGTGGGCCCGGTGCACCCGCCGGTCAGCGCCACCCGCCGGCCGACCCGGGAGGCCGGAAGGACGACGAGCGCCTCGCCCCCGGCGTCGCCCGGCCGCGTCCGGACGATCGCGTTCCCGGCGACGGTCCACCGGCTGGCGCCGGGCACGACCTCCCCCGGCTGGGCGTAGAGGCCGTTCGGCGTCCCGACCGGCGCGAGGTACCGGAAATAGGGAGCGCCCTGGGGGGTCAGGCGGGCTTCCCCGCTGCGCCGGACGCCGACTCCCCAGACCCCGGTCGCGGTCCTC
>JAXDHK010000124.1:0-14250 GCA_034664545.1 Solirubrobacteraceae bacterium | reverse complement strand
GCTGGCCGTCGGCGTCCGAGGGCAGCGTCTGGATCGAGATCGTGTACCGGCCCCCGGAGGCCTGCGAGCAGTCGGACGCGGCCTGGTCGAAGGCGCCGGAGTGCTCGGGGAAGACGTACCAGTTGAGGGACGCGCGCCCGGCGGCGGAGCTCGTACCCCCTCCGCCGCAGCCGCTGACGAGCCCCCCGGTGACACCGGTCAGGATCACGAGCACCACGATGCACGCCCTCCGCCGCACTGCATTCCTCCCCAAAGGAACAGCCAGAAATCGACTATACCCTCCGGGCAGGACGGCAAACGACTATTTCGCGCGAGCGATCCAGCCCGAGCGCGCGGGGATGACGTTCGGGTCTCTCGCCGCTCCGAAGTCGGTCTCCCGGAGGATCTCTCCGTGGGGTGGAGCGGGGGCCGGGTCGACGCCGAGGTTGAGCGCGACCACCGCCTCGCCCCGCGCGTAGGCCAGGACGCTCGGCGCGGTCTCGAGGAACCGCAACCCCGGCCCGAGCCGGCGCCGGAGGGCGATCAGGTCCCGATAGAGCCCGAGGATCGACCGGGGGTCACGCGCCTGGTCGGCGACGTTGCGCTCGCGGGGGTCGGCGAGCGGTAGCCAGGGCGTGCCCCCGGTGAAGCCGCCGGCGGCCTCGGGCTCCCATTGCATCGGGGTGCGCGCCCCGTCGCGGCCGAACCGATCGAGCGGCGGGTCGGGAGGCGACCCGTCGACCATGCCGATCTCGTCGCCCTGGTAGACGAACACCGGTCCGGGGAGGGTGAGGAGGAGCATGGAGACGACGCGGACGTTCTCGACGCCGACCCGGGTGCCCAACCGGGGGAAGTCGTGATTGGAGATGACCCAGCCGGCCTTGCCCGTGGCCAGCGCGGGCTCGATCGCCGCGCGCATGCGCTCGGGCGACAGCGGGGCGTGGAGGAGCTCGAAGGCGAAGGCCACGTCGAGGTGCTCGAGGTAGGGGCCGAGCTCGGTCGTCGGGAGGTAGACCTCGCCGATCATCAGGTGATCGCCGATCGCCTCGCGCAGGGCCCGGAGGGGCCGGCCGACGTCGGGCTGGTTGGACGAATGGACGCGGTCGAGGCGGGCCAGCTCGGGGTGCACGGGGAGGAGGGGCCGGCCGCGAGCCGGGGGATCGTCGCGGAGCTCGGCGTCCTTGAGCAGCCGGTCGATGGCGTCGAGTCGAAAGCCGTCGACCCCGCGCCCGAGCCAGAGCCCGACGACCTCCCCAACCGCCGCGGGAACCGCCGGGTTGCGCCAGTCGAGATCGGGCTGCTCGGGGAAGAAGGAGTGCAGGTACCAGCGCCCGGACTCGTCGTCTCGGGCCCAGGCCGAGCCCCCGAAGCTCGCGACCCAGTTGTTGGGCGGTCCGTCGTCGGCCCAGATGTAGCGGTCGGGGTGCTCCCGGAACCAGGGATGCTCGATCGAGGTGTGGCAGGGGACCAGGTCCATCAGGAGGCGCAGGCCGCGGCCGTGGGCGGCCTCGACGAGGCGGTCGAAGTCGGCCAGCGTCCCGAGCATCGGGTCGACGCCGGTGTAGTCGGAGACGTCGTAGCCGAAGTCTGCCTGGGGAGACGGGTGGATCGGCGAGAGCCAGACCGCGTCGGCGCCGAGGTCGGCGACGTGGTCGAGGCGGGCGACGATCCCGGGGAGGTCGCCGATGCCGTCGCCGTCGGAGTCCTGGAAGGACCGGGGGTAGATCTGGTAGATCACGGCGTCCTGCCACCACATCGTCCCGGCAATCTAGTGGGGGACGTGGGCTGGCGCCGGGTGACGCGAGGCGCGCCCGGATGCCGAGCGAGTTGCGAGACGGACCACGACCGCGGCGGAATCGACGCTCACCGCGGCGGGGGACGCTAGCCTCGGCAGGGTGAGCGAGCCGACCAGACGCGAGCTCCTCGGCCGGGCCGCCGCCGGCGCCGGGCTGCTGGCGCTGGGCGAGCCCCTCCTGCCCCTGGCGGCGGCCGCGGCGGCCCCGAGCACGCGGTCCCTGGCCCGGGGCCTCCACGGGTCGCTCGTCCTCCCCGGCCAGCCGGGATACGCGGCGGCGAAGGCGATCTACAACCCCCGCCTGGACATCCCGCCCCGGGCGATCGCCTTCTGCCGGACCGCGAGCGACGTCTCCCGGGTGATCGGGTTCGCCCGGGCCCGCCACTGGCCGATCTCGGCCCGGAGCGGCCGGCACTCGTTCGCCGGCTACTGCAACACCCGGGGGATCGTGGCCGACGTCTCGCCCATGCGCCACGTCCTCTTCGATCCGGCCACGAGAACGGTCCGGATCGGCGCCGGAGCCAACCTGCGCGACATCTACGAGGGCCTCGTCGTCCGCCACGGAGTGGCGCTCCCGACCGGGACGTGCCCCACGGTCGGGGTGGCCGGCCTGGCGCTCGGGGGCGGCTTCGGGCGTCTGATGCGTCGGGCGGGCCTGCTCTGCGACAGCCTCGAAGCCGTCGAGATGGTGCTGGCCGACGGGCGCCGGGTCCGGGCCAGCGGGCACTCCGCGCCCGATCTCTTCTGGGCCTCCCGCGGGGGAGGTGGCGGGAACTTCGGGGTGGCCACCGAGTTCACGTTCCGGACCCAGCCGGCGGCACCGGTGACCACGTTCTCGCTGAGCTTTCCGTGGGCGGCCGGGGCGGCGGCGCTCGACGCCTGGCAGCGGACGGCGCCCCACGCCCCGGACCGGCTGGCCGACTCGCGCTTCCGGGCGATCAAGTCGCCGGGGCCGGGCGGGGCGACGAGCCTGACCGCCACGGCGAGTGGCCAGTTCTACGGGACCGAGGCCGAGCTCCGCGACATCCTGGGGCCGCTGCTGTCGGTCGGGCCGGCCCGGACCTCGATCCGGACGGTTCCCTACGCGGTCGCGGCGCTGCCCGACGGGTGCAGCCGGGCGACCGCCGGAGCGCTGACCTGCACGGACGCCCGCTACCCGAACTACCAGCGCTCGGACTTCGTCCGGGAGCCGCTGCCCGGGCCGGCCATCACGACGCTGCTCGCCGAGATCGAGCGGTGGCCGGGGGGGACCGGGGCCCACGAGGGCGGGGTCCAGATCGAGGCGCTCGGCGACTGCGCGGTCAACCGGGTCGCGCCGGACGCGACCGCCTTCATCCATCGGGACTCGCTCTGTCACATCGTCTACCTGAGCTTCTGGGGACCGGCCGACCCCCCGGCGGTGGCCGCGGCCAACGTCGCCTGGGCGCGGGAGATCTACGCGGCCATGCGCCCGTACGTCTCGGGCTACGCCTACCAGAACTACATCGACAGCGGGCTCACCGACTGGCAGCACGCCTACTACGGCGCCAACTATCCGCGCCTCCAGCGGGTCAAGGCGCGCTACGACCCGCGGAGCCTGTTCCGGTTCGCCCAGGGAATCGCGCCCGGCTGACGCGCCGCCCGGCCGGATCCGCCGTCTTTCGGACGGGAAAGCCGCTAGATTCGCGCTGACCGAGCCGCGCCCCCGCCCGCGAAGGAGAGACGATGAGCAACACCAGCAAGCCGCGTCGCCGCAGCCTGGGGCGCGTGATCCCGCGCCTGATCATCGGCACGTACTTCATGGGCCACGGCGCCCAGAAGCAGTTCGGCCTCTTCGGGGGCCACGGCCTCGAGGCCACGGGTGCCCACTTCGAGATGCTCGGGCTCAAGCCGGGATCGCTCAACGCCCAGGTGGCGGCGGCCGGCGAGCTCGGGGGTGGCGCCCTCCTGGCGCTCGGTGTTCTCCCGACCGTCGCCGGGGTGCCGCTGATCGCCACGATGGTCGTGGCGATGCGGACCGTCCACCTGGAGCACGGGCCGTGGCTGGCCAACGGAGGCTTCGAGTACAACCTGGCGCTGATCGCCGCGGTCATGGCCATCATCGACGCCAACACCGGAAGCTCGTTCAAGGCCCTGACGGCGCTGATCGGTGGAGCGGCGGCCTCGACCGCCGTGATCGAGATGGGAAAGCGCTCGTAGGCCGGGTGCCGGGGACGGGCGGCCGAGCGCCGGTCGCCCCCGCCGGGCCGTCGGTCGAAGCTGAGACGGCCGGGCCGCAGGGCCATCCCGTGGCGTAGGCTGGAGCGGCGAACCCACCGGAGGAGCGAGACGATGAGGCAACCACCGCCCAAGACGGCCGTACTGCTCGCCGGGGCCCTCGCGCTCTCGGCCGGCGCCTGCGGCGGAGGCTCGAGCAAGCACGCCGCCAAGGCCGCAACGACCACCGACGGCCAGACCGCGTCGACGACGACCGCGACCGCGACGACCCCGACGGGCAAGAAGAAGCGGCCGTCGCTGTCGGCGACCCCGGCGAGGACGCTCAGCTTCAGCGGCACGGGGGTCAAGGAGATCGGCAAGCCGCAGGCCCTGCGGATCCCGACCGACTCGACGCTCAAGTGGACCAACGACGGGGCGCTCTTCCAGATCATCCCGGCCAGCATCCACGTCCAGTCGCCGGTCAACTCCCGGGCGCACAGCGGGGAGGCGAAGCTTCGCAAGGGCGCCTACCACGGGTTCCTGGTCAACGCGATCGGCCACTGGACGCTGACGATCGTCCCCGGCGGCTGATCCGGCCCCCCGGGGGGCCGGCGACCGGCGGGGGGCGGGCCACATCCGCCCCGCCCCGCCCCGCCCCGCCCACACGCTCACGGCAGCTCGACCGCCGACGCGGTCGGGCGCGGCTCAGACGGTGCGGGCGCGCCGGAGCGCGACGAACAGCGAGCCGAGGCCGAAGATGACCGCGAGCAGGCTGACCAGGCCACCGAGGATGGGGATCAGCGCGATCACCCGGAGGACCAGCATGCCGATCACGAAGCCGCCGATCACCCCGCCGGCCTTGCGGATCCGGCTGCCGAGGACGATCGCGCTCGCGATGTAGGCGATCGCGTAGAGGGGCCCGAGGGCCAGGAGCAGCCCGATGCCGAGCGGCGTGCCGACGACGGTGACGAGGAGGACGACGGCGAGGATCGGGAGCAGGATGAAGAGGAGGATGCCGCCGATGATGGCCGCCCCGCGGCTGGCGCGAGCGGCGGCCACGACCCCGCGGGCGAGCCCCGGAGCGAGCAGGAGGAGGATCAGCCCGCCGAGCAGGAACGAGATCGTCACGATCGCCCAGAAGCCGACGGCGACCTCGAATCCGGTGGTGTTCAGCGAGCCGACGCCGAGCTTCTTGACCTTCCCGGACACGACCGCCCCCGGGGCGACGACCGGTCGATCCTGGGCCCACTTGACGTCCCCGCCGATGCGGGCCCGCCGGCCGAGGGTGGCGCGCTTGGCCAGGGTCACGACGTCCCCGGTGACCGTCCCGCGGATCGTCACATCGCCGTTGATCGCCGTGAGGTCGCCGTGAACCGTTCCGCGGACCACGACGTTGCCGTCGACGACGACGACGTCGCCGACGGTTTCACCCTTGGCGACGAGCACGTCCCCCTCGACGACGACGCGATCCGGGGGACCGCTCGCGGCCAGCGCGGCGCCCGGCAGAAGAAGGGCCAGTACGGAGACCAGTCCTAGGATCAGGCGTCGCATGTGCGCAGCGAGACTAACACCGCTCGACCGGGACATGCTTTTTCTTTTCGGGTTCGCCCGCGAACGCCGCCGGGTGTCGTGAGGCGGGCAAGCGGGTAGCTCCCGACCCATGCTCCCGCTCCTTCGCCAGCTGGCCGGCGATCGGCTCGGCCGGGGGGCGTCGGCGCGCTCGAAGCACACCGACGAACTGGTGCCCCGGACGGCCAGCGCCGATCGGGTCGTCCGCTCGGTCTGCCCCTACTGCGCCGTCGGGTGCGGCCAGGCCATCTACGTCAAGGACGACCGGGTGGTCCACATCGAGGGCGACCCCGAGTCCCCGATCTCCCGGGGCCGGCTCTGTCCGCGGGGGTCCTCCTCGCTCTCCCTGGTCACCTCGCCCGACCGGGAGACCAGGGTGCGCTACCGCCGGCCCCACGCGACCGACTGGGAGGACCTCGACCACGACGACGCGATGGACATGATCGCCGACCGGGTGATCGACACCCGGCGGAGGACGTGGGAGGATCGCGACGCCGACGGCGCGCTCCTGGCCCGGACCCGCGGGTTCGCCCACCTCGGCGGGGCCACCCTCGACAACGAGGAGAACTATCTGATCAAGAAGTGCTTCTCGGCCCTCGGGGCGGTGGCGATCGAGAACCAGGCGCGCATATGACACTCCTCGACCGTCCCTGGTCTGGGGACGTCGTTCGGGCGCGGGGGCGCCACCAACTACCTGCAGGACCTCGAGAACGCGGACTGCATCGTGATCGAGGGGTCGAACATGGCCGAGTGCCATCCGGTCGGCTTCCAATGGGTCGTCGAGGCCAAGGCCCGGGGGGCGAAGGTGATCCATGTCGATCCGCGCTTCAGCCGGACGAGCGCCCTCGCTGACCGTCACGTCCCCCTGCGCACGGGCACGGACATCGCCTGGCTCGGCGGGCTGATCAACCACGTCCTGACCGGAGGGCACGAGTTCCGCGAGTACGTCGTCCGGTACACCAACGCCGCGACCATCGTCAGCGAGGACTACGTCGACAGCGACGACCTCGACGGCCTCTTCTCGGGCTTCGACCCGGGGGCCAAGTCCTACGACGTCTCGAGCTGGCGCTACGCGGAGATGGAGCCGCCCGCCGCCGCGGGCGAGCCGTCGGACCAGGCCGAGGCCGAGCAGTCGCACGGCGCCCACGGGGCCGCGCTCCAGGGCGGCAAGCCGCCGGAGGAGGACGAGACGCTCGAGCATCCCCGGTGCGTCTTCCAGATCCTCAAGCGACATTTCAGCCGGTACACGCCGGAGCTGGTCGAGAGCGTCTGCGGCGTCCCCGCGCACGTCTTCGGTGAGGTCGCCGACACGATCTGCGCCAACTCGGGCCGGGAGCGGACGACCGCGTTCGTCTACTCGGTCGGCTGGACCCAGCGCACTACGGGGGTCCAGTACATCCGGGCGGCGTCGATCCTCCAGCTCCTGCTCGGGAACATCGGCCGGCCGGGCGGGGGGATCCTCGCCCTGCGGGGACACGCGTCGATCCAGGGGTCGACCGACATCCCGACGCTCTACAACATCCTCCCGGGCTACCTCCCGATGCCCAAGGCGGATCCGGAGATGTCGCTCGAGCGCTACATCGAGCAGACCACCGCCCCGGGCGGCTTCTGGGGGCACTCGCGGGAATACATCGTCTCGTTGCTGAAGGCATGGTGGGGGGACGCGGCCACCGCGGGGAACGACTTCTGCTTCGACCTCCTCCCGCGGATCAACGGCGACCACTCCATCTATCCGACGATCATGGACATGCGGGACGGCAAGGTCGACGGATTCTTCGTGATGGGCGAGAACCCGGCGGTCGGATCGGCCAACGGCAAGCTCCACCGGATGGCGATGGCCAACCTCAAGTGGCTGGTCGTCCGCGACCTCCAGATGATCGAGTCGGCCACCTTCTGGCAGGACGGCCCCGAGGTCGAGACCGGGGAGCTGACGCCGGAGGAGGTGGGCACGGAGATCTTCTTCCTCCCGGCGGCGGCCCACACCGAGAAGGACGGGTCGTTCACCAACACCCAGCGGCTGCTCCAGTGGCACAACAAGGCGGTCGAGCCGCCGGACGACTGCCGGTCGGAGCTGTCGTTCATGTTCCACCTCGGTCGGCGGATCCGGGAGAAGCTCGCCGGCTCGGCCGACCCGCGCGACCGGGCGATCCTCGACCTGACGTGGGACTACCCGGTCCACGGGCCGACCGAGGAGCCCGACGCCGAGGCCGTCCTGCGCGAGATCTCGGGGTTCGAATGGCCCGACGGGAAAGCGCTCTCGGGCTACACCGCGCTCGCCGGCGACGGGTCGACGGCTTGCGGGTGCTGGATCTACTCGGGGGTCTACGCCGGCGAGGAGAACAAGGCCAACCGCCGGCCGGAGCGCCGGGGCCGGGACCAGGTCGCCGCGGACTGGGCCTGGGCGTGGCCGCTCAATCGCCGCATCCTCTACAACCGCGCCTCGGCCGACCCGGACGGACGCCCGTGGTCTCTGCGCAAGGCCCACGTCTGGTGGGACGAGGACGCCGGGAAGTGGACGGGCAAGGACGTGCCGGACTTCGTGGCCGACATGCCGCCGTCGTACCGCCCGCCGGAGGGAGCCAAGGCCGAGCACGCCCTGCGCGGGGACGAGCCGTTCGTGATGCAGGCCGACGGCCGAGGCTGGCTCTACGCCCCGACCGGGCTGACCGACGGGCCGCTGCCGACCCACTACGAGCCGAGGGAGTCGCCCTTCGAGAACAAGCTCCACGGCCAGCGGGCCAACCCGACCACCGAGGAGTACGACCGTCCGGACAACCGCTACCACCCGGCCGGCGGCGAGCCCGGGGCCGAGGTCTACCCCTACGTGATCTCGACCTACCGGATCGCCGAGCACCACACGGCGGGTGGGATGTCGCGGACCCTGCCCCATCTCGCCGAGCTCGCGCCCGAGCCCTTCGTCGAGGTCTCACCCGCCCTGGCCGCCGAGCGCGGCCTCGAGCACAACGGGTGGGCGACGATCGTCAGCGCCCGAACGGCGATCGAGGCGCGGGTCATGGTCACCGAGCGGATCCCCGACCTCCTCGTCCAGGGCCGGCGGACCCACCAGGTCGGCCTCCCCTACCACTGGGGATGGAAGGGGCTGGCCACCGGCGACTCGGCCAACGACCTGCTCCCGCTGGCGCTCGACTCGAACGTCCACATCTCGGAGTTCAAGGCCGCCACCTGCGACGTGCGGCCCGGGCGGCGGCCCCGGGGACCGGCCCTGCTCGACCTGGTGGCCGAGTACCGCACGCGCGCCGGGCGCGCCAATGCCGACGGCGGGGCAGGGTCGGCGAGTCAGAAAATGGCATAGGTTCGCGTGACCCGGCCGAGGGTGCTGCCGAACAGCAGTGCGTCGAGGCCCGCTTGGAAGTCCATTCCAATCCCCCGGATCTCGTTGAATAGGTCCGACGTATCGCGGGTCTCGAACGTCACCTCTCTCAACTCGGCGCGAACGCTGCCGTCTCCGATGAGATTCAGCCACCGGTCGTAGGCGTTCAGGGAGCGAGCGCCGGGCTCGACCGCACCCGCGTAGAGGAATGCGGCGGCGAGTCGGTCGGCGGGCGGGGCGTCGAACCAGCGACCCAGGAACCCCGGCATGGCGCCGGCGTCCTTGAGGTGGCAGAGCAGGACGCTGACGAGGCCGCCGGCGAACAGGAGCTTGCGCGATGTCCGCAGCTTGGCGTTCCGCGTCGCCCACTTCGGGTCACCGGAACCGGAATTGCCCTTTCCCTCGAAGTCGACGCATATCGTGCGCCAGTAGCGCACGAGATCGTTCAGCAGGAATCGCGGCGGCCGATATGGCTTCACCCCCTCGTTCAGATAGCGCCCCAACACCGCCGCGAGACGTTCTGCTCTCCGGGACGCCGGCCGTCCACGCCGAGAACCTCAGTTGCCGCGACGACCTCGAGACACACGTTTCGGTCGTAAGGGACGAAGGGCCGCCCGACGAGCACCGCCCAGTCGTCGTCGCTTCCGTCGGTCAGCTCCCCTCGCGCCCATGAGCCGAAGACGGCCGTCGAAACCGACTCGCAAACGGGGTGTCGTGCGAGCGCAGCGGTTCGCTCTTCGACTTGACGCTCTGTCCGGTCGCGTGCCGCCTGCAATGCGCCAAACGTCGCGCCCGTGCGCTCGGACAGCAGGGCGAGCGCGCCCGCGGGGTCGTCTAGGAGGGGGGCGCTTCCAGGATCCATGGGACGTCGTCGCACCGGCTGAGGAGGCTCGCGAAGAGGGCCTCGTCCTCAGCCGTGAGCGGCACGTGGCTGCTTTGCTCGTCAAGCGAGCTCAGATGGACATGACTCAACCGTGTCGCAAAACGCGGAGAGGAGGGCGGCCCCCTCCTCCATGGATGGATCGACAGCCTTCGCGTGTGCGAGGTCGAGGCATAGGCGGGCCTCGGGCAGTCGCTCGAAGAACGGGAGCAGGCCCTCGACGGTCTGGCCCAGCTCCTTGCGCGTGTCCATGTTCTCGATGACCAGCCGCCGCCCAAGTGCCGCATACGGCGATAGCTCTGCCATTGCGTCAGGATGCAAGACGATCGCCGACACCCAAGCCGGCAAGCGCTTGAGGTGCTCAGCCAGCTCGGCATCCGGCATGGCTCGGTGCTTGGAGGGGCCGTGGACGCTGACGAAGTGGAACGGAAGTCGAGGAGCGCGCGCGAGATAGCCCAAGAGCCCGGGTAACTCGTCTTCGGAGAGGGCGGAGAGCTCAATCGCCGAACTCGACGTCTGGGCGGCCCGATCAACCAAGGGCGCCCACTCGCCACGGATGTCGGTCATGTACCCGGTCGAACACCCGACCATCGTGTGCGCGGCTAGGAGCGGCGATGAGGAGTAGAGCAGCGAGGGGACCATGCTTCGCCTCACGCTATCGACGGAGCTGATGGCCCGGCCCGACGAAAGACGCAGCGAGCGCGATCCCGGCCTTGGGGGACGTGGGCGTGGGCGCGAGGTTCCGAGAGTACGAACACGTGTTCGTATCCTACCGCGCCCGCCGGATCGTCAGCGAGCTCAGGCCCCACGCGTCGGCCGCTGCTGCGCCCGGACCGCCGCCTGGGCGGCCGCCACGATCGCCACCGGGACCCGGAACGGGGAGCAGGAGATGTAGTCGACGCCGACCCGCTCGAAGAAGTCGATCGACGCGGGGTCGCCCCCGTGCTCCCCGCAGACCCCGAGCTTGAGACTGGGCTTGGCCCGGCGGCCGCGCCGGACCGCCATGGCGATCAGCTCGCCGACCCCGGGGGTGTCGAGCGTCTCGAAGGGCGACCGATCGAGGATCTTGCGCTCGACGTAGGTGGCCAGGAACTTGCTCTCGACGTCGTCGCGCGAGAACCCGAGCGTGGTCTGGGTGAGGTCGTTGGTCCCGAAGGAGAAGAAGTCGGCCTCGAGGGCGATCCGCTCGGCGATCAGGCAGGCCCGGGGGAGCTCGATCATCGTCCCGACCGCATAGTCCTCCCCCCGGCTCATCCCGTGCTCGTCGCCGACCCGGATGACCAGGTCGCGCATGAGCTGGAGCTCGCGCTCGTAGTTGACCAGGGGGATCATGATCTCGAGGTGGGGCGCCTCCCCGGTCCGCTCCCGGACGGCGAGGGCGGCCTGCATGATCGCGTGGGCCTGCATCTCGTAGATCTCCGGGAAGAGCACCCCCAGCCGGCACCCCCGGGTTCCGAGCATGGGGTTGACCTCCTCGAGGTAGACGACCCGGTCGAGCAGCCGCTCGAGCTCCTCGATCTCGGCTCCGGCCTTCCCGGCCTGGCCGGCGAGGTCGAGCTGGTGCTGGACCTCGAAGCGGTGGGGGAGGAACTCGTGGAGCGGGGGGTCGAGGAGGCGGATCGTGACCGGGAGCCCGGCCATCGCCTCGAACAGGCCCTCGAAGTCCTCCTGCTGGAGCGGCTGGAGCTCGCCGAGGACCTCGCGCCGGGCGGCCTCGTCCCCGGCGAGGATCATCGCGCGCATCTTGGGCTGGCGGTCGGCGGCCATGAACATGTGCTCGGTCCGGCACAGGCCGATCCCGTCGGCCCCGAACTCCCGGGACCGGCGGGCGTCCTCGGGGGTGTCGGCGTTGGCCCGGACCCCCAGCCGCCGGAGCTCGCCGGCCCAGCCGAGCACGGTCAGGAAATGCTGGTTGAGCTCGGGCTCGATCAGGGGGACGTCGTCGAGGGTGATCTCGCCGGTCGTCCCGTCGATCGCGATCAACGTCCCCCCGGGGATCGTCCGGTCGCCGACCCGGAGCTCCTCCCGGTCGAGGTCGATCTCCAGCGCCTGGGCCCCGCAGACGCACGGGCGGCCCATGCCCCGGGCGACCAGAGCGGCGTGGGAGGCCTTCCCGCCCTCGCTGGTCAGGATCCCCCGGGCGGCGTGGAAGCCGCCGACGTCCTCGGCCTCGGTGTAGGGCCGGACGAGGACGACGTCGCGCCCGGCCTCGGCGGCGGCGATCGCCGCGGCCGCCGTGAAGACGATCGCGCCCTTGGCCGCCCCGGGCGAGGCGGGGATGCCCCGGGCGAGGACGTCGACCCCCACCGAGGGGTCGAACGTCGGGTGCAACAGCGCGTCGAGCCGGGCGGCGTCGATCGTGGCGATCGCCTCGGCCCGGGAGAGGAGCCCCTCGTCGACCGCGTCGACGGCGAACCGGACCGCGGCCTGGGCCGGGCGCTTGGCGTTGCGGGTCTGGAGCATGTAGAGGTGCCCCTCCTCGATCGTGAACTCGACGTCCTGCATGTCGCCGTAGTGGCGCTCCAGCGTCCGGAGGATGTCGAGGAGCTCGGCGTGGGCCGCGGGCATGACCGAGGCGAGGTCGGCGATGTCGCGGGTATTGCGGACCCCCGAGACCACGTCCTCGCCCTGGGCGTTGGTCAGGAAGTCGCCCGAGGGCTCGGGCGCCCCGGTCAGCTCGTCGCGGCTGAAGGCGACCCCCGAGCCCGAGGTCTCGCCCTTGTTGCCGAACGCCATCTGCTGGACGCTGACCGCCGTCCCCCAGTCGTCGGGGATGCCGTTGATCCGCCGGTAGGTGACCGCCCGGTCCCCGAGCCAGGAGTCGAACACCGCCCGGATCGCCTGCTCGAGCTGACGGGCCGGCTCCTGGGGGAAGTCCTCGCCGGTGCGCTCGCGGAAGAGCCCCTTGAAGCGGTCGGTCAACTCCCGGAGGGCGTCGACGTCGAGCTCGGTGTCGAGCCTGACCCCCCGGTCGCGCTTGACCGCGGTGATCTCGGCCTCGATCGCGCTCCCGGGGACCCCGCGGACGACGTTGGCGAACATCTGGACGAAGCGCCGGTAGGAGTCCCAGGCGAAGCGCTCGTTCCCCGTCGCCCGGGCCAGCCCGTCGACCGCCCGGTCGCCGAGCCCGAGGTTCAGCACCGTGTCGAGCATCCCCGGCATCGACTCCCGGGCCCCGGACCGGACCGAGACGAGCAGGGGGTCGTCGGGGTCGCCGAGCCGCTTGCCCACCCGGTCCTCGAGGCGGCCGAGCGCCGCCGCGACCTCGTCGGCCAGCCCGTCGGGCTCGGTCCGCCCGCCCGCCATGTAGGCGACGCAGGCCTCGGTCGTGATGGTGAACCCCGCCGGGACCCGGTCGGCCCCGAGGATCCTCGTCATCTCGGCGACGTTGGCGCCCTTGCCCCCGAGGAGGTCGCGCATCTCGCGCGACCCGTCGGTGAAGTCGTAGACGTACCGGGTCACGGTGCCCGCGTCAGGCCGCTACCGAGGGCCCGCCGACGAGGCCCTCTTCGTGCATCCGGGCGATCTCGTCCGGGCTGCGACCGAGCACGCCGGCCAGGATCTCGTCGGTGTGCTCGCCCAGGACCGGGGCCGACCTGACCGGGACCCGCTCCACACCACCGAACTGAACCGGCGACCCCGGCATCAGGTACGAGCCGACCCCGGGCTGGTCGACGACCTCGAACATCGGGTTGGCCGGGGAGCACCGGGGGTCTTCCTCGACCAGCTGGGTGAACGTCTGGTAGAGGCCCCAGGCGACGCCCTTGGCGTCGAAGATCTCGCGGATCTCGGCGACCGTCCGGGCGCGGACCCAGGGCTTGAGCGCCGCCCCGATCAGGTCGCGGGCGGCGAATCGGCCCCCCTCCTTGGTCAGGTCGACGCCCAGCATCTTCTCGATCGCGGCGGCCGCCTCCCCGAGGTCGGTCGCCTCGACGAGGCTCTTCCACTGGCGGAGCGTGAGCGCGACGATCATCACCCGCCGGTCGTCCTTGGCCAGGAAGTCGCGGCCGAAGGCGCCGTAGAGGAAGTTCCCGTCCTTCCTGCGGTCGTTGTGGTTGATCTGGACCTCGGCGATCTTGCCGAGGTTGCCGGCCATGGCGAAGGCCACGTCCGAGAGCGCGATCTTGATCAGCTGCCCTTCGCCCGTCCGGCGCCGGTGGCGCTCGGCGGCGAGCATCGCCGTCGTGGCCAGCGTCCCCGTGACCGCGTCCCAGGCCGGCAGGAGGTGGTTCATCGGGTAGGAGACATTCCGCGGGCCGGTGGCCATCGGAAAGCCGCTCGCCGGGTTGACGGTGTAGTCGACGGCCGAGGACCCGTCGGCGTTCCCGGTGATCACGACCATGATCAGGTCGGGCCGGTGCTCGGTCAGCCGGTCGTAGGCGAGCCAGCCGCTCTCCGGGAAGTTGGTCAGGAAGAGGCCGGCCTCTTCGCCGGGGGCGCAGATCAGCTCGGTCAGGAGCTCGCGGCCGGCCGGGGAGCGCAGATCGGCGGCGAACGAGCGCTTGCCCTTGTTGAGGCCCA
>JAXDHK010000123.1:0-3336 GCA_034664545.1 Solirubrobacteraceae bacterium | reverse complement strand
CGGCGGGCGAGCCGGTCCTCTACGACCCGGCGGCCGGAAACATCTGCGCCGGGGCGATCATGAGCTACCTGACCGAGGCGACGGCGCGCCACCGGGAGATCGCCCGCCTGGAGATCGCGTCCGGGCGCCCCGACGGCCTCGACCTGATGAGCGCCGACGGGGTCTGGTCGACCGATCACCTCGTGGTCTGCGCCGCCGAGGGGACGCCGGCCCTGGCCGGTCAGCTCGGGCTCGACCTCAAGGCGACCTTCTACCGGCACAGCCGGTTCGCCTTCCCCATGCGCGACCCGACGCGCCGGCCGGCGTGCCTGCTCGACGCCGGGGGGCCCGAGTCGGTCTACGGCCTGGTCGTCGGGTCGAGCGGGCGCTACGCGATCGGCCTGTCGGGCGACACCGACTACCCGACCGACCAGGTCAGCGCCGACGAGGCCTCGCACCTGAGCTACCTGCGCCTGCGGGCCCACGTGGCCGAGCGGATGCCCGACCTCGAGCCGGAGGCGGTGGCCGAGCTCCGGTGCACCTTCCAGCGCACGCCGCTCCTCGGCGGAGGGGACGAGGTCGGGGTCTGGGCGCTGCCGAACGCCACCGTATGCTTCGGGAACAACCTGTTCAAGTTCGCCCCGGTGCTCGGTGAGATGCTCGCCGATGCGGCCCTGTCGGGCGTCGTTCCCGAGCCGCTCCGCGTTCCCGCCTGAGGGATTCGGGTTTCCGCGCGAGCGGTCGGGCGGTCATCCGCCGGGGGTCGGGGCGCGAACAGACAGGTAGCGGGACGCGGGCGCGTCGAGGCTCAAGGGCGCCGGCTCGCCGTCCGATGCTGCTGATAGAGCTATGGACTCGCGATCACAGGAGTTAGACCAATGACCGAATTCGTACCGACCGAGCTGCGTAGATGCGGCGAGTGCAGGAAGGACTACGTCACCGCCATCCTGACCGAGGAGCGCGGCGAGGAGCAGACCGTCTGGGAGGAGCCGTGCCCCTATTGCCGGGCGGCCCCGACCCGGGTCGAGCGTCAGCGTGAGATGGGGGCGGCCCGGGCGCACTGAGCGGATGTACCGGGTCGTCTGAGACCGCTTGGCTCGGGGGTCTCGGGGTACTCAGGGGTCTTCGGATCTCGGCGGGGTGCAGACGATTTAAATCGGCTCCCCCGGCCTGTCGCGTCCATCGCCAGGGCCGGTCCGGGCTCCAGACCGCCTGGCGGGTTTGCGCCGCGTTCTCGACCTTCGGAGCCACGGGCGGCGGGGGGTGGGGAAGCTGACGGCAGAATTCGGGCTCGCGTAGTCTCGTGCCATGTCCGGTGGAGCCGAGGGTGGGGGGGAGGAGCCTTCGCCTTCGGAGGTCCGGGACCGGGCGGGCGACCGGCGCGACCGGGCGGGCGACCGGCGCGACCGGGCCGCCGAGCAGCGTGACGAGGCGGCTGAGCGGCGCGACCAGGCCGCCGAGGAGTCCGAGGCGTGCTCGGCAGGCCACGGGGTCACGGGAAGCGCCCTCAGCCGCTCGGCGCTGGCCAGGCGGGAAGCCGCCTCCGACCGGATGCGGGCGTCCCAGGATCGAGGGGCGGGCGCGAGCGAGCGTACTCAGGCGGAGCTCGACCGCCATACCGCGCTGGTCGACCGGGGGGCGTCGGCGCGGGAGCGCGAATTCTCGTGGGTGGCGGCCACCGACGCCGAGCGGGGCCGGTGGGCGCGCGAGCTTCACGACGAGACACTCCAGGGCCTCGGCGCGCTGCGTCTCCTGCTCGCCGGGGCCCGGCGGCGCGGGGATGCCGAGCAGACCGGGCTCGCGGTGGACGAGGCGATCGAGCGAATCGAGCAGGAGATCCAGAACCTCCACGCGATCATCAGCGATCTGCGCCCGGCCGCCCTGGACGAGCTCGGACTGCGCCCCGCCCTGGAGGCGCTCCTCGAACGCCGCCGCGACCACGGCGCGTTGGCGGTGACCAGCGAGGTCCTCCTGCCCGACCCGAGCGCCGGGCAGGTCGCGCTCGAGCCGGAGACCGAGTCCACGGTCTACCGCGTCGTACAGGAGGCGGTGACCAACGTCGTGAAGCACGCGGACGCGCGCAACATGCGGATCGCCGTCACCGCCTCGGCGACCGCGGTGTCGATCGAGGTCGAGGACGACGGGACCGGCTTCGCCGCCGACGCCCCGGGGTCGGGCTTCGGCCTCGCCGGCATGCGCGAGCGCGTGCATCTCGCCGGGGGAACCGTGAAGATCGACTCCGGTCAGGCGGGCACCCGGGTCCGGGTGGAGCTTCCGGCACGACCCGGCGGCTCCACCGGCCGGCCAGCTCCGCCCAGCCCGGCGACCCCACCGCCGGGGTAAGGCGCGAGTCCTCCTTCGTCCGGTGGCCTCAGCCGGCGAGCTGAGCGGCGACGCGGGGACTCATGTAGGACGCCCCGTGCGTCGCGTCCCGGATCGCCTGGGCCAACTCCGCGTCGGCGGTCTGCTTGAGGACGAAGCCGATGGCGCCGGCGGCGAAGGCCTCCTGAGCGAACACGCGGCTCTCCTCCATCGTCAGCACGACGATCTCGGTGCTCGGAACGTCATCGCGGAGGCGGCGGACCACCTCGATGCTCGAGCCGTTCGACATGCTCAGGTCGATGACCAGCACGTCCGGTGCGTAGCCGTGGACGTGGCGCACGACGGTCGAGAGGTCGTGGGCCTCGGCCACCACCTCGACGTCGTCCTCGCCGTCGATCAACGACCGTAGGCTCCGGCGCATCAGGGCGTGCTCGTCGGCCAGCACGACTCGAATCGGCGCCTCGGCCAACGGGCCCGTTCTGGGGTCGGCAGGGTCGGGGACGAGCTGCGGGAGGGCCGGCACAGTCGACAAGCTAACCCGCGGACCCGGGGGCGACGACCGGGGAAAGATGCGGTTCGGTCGCGGAAAAACCCCGACCCGGGGCGCCAATGCGTGCTCCGGGGGTCAGGCCGCTGCCCGGATGGGGCTCCGCGAGCGGTGCCAGGCGCGGCGCAGCTCGTCGCTGCCCCAGACGATCGGCGCGAAGCAGAGGAGCAGGCCGAGCTCGGGGAGCCCGAGCCCGGCGGTGTGGAAGATGCCTTGAAGGAACGGGAGGTAGATCAGGGCGGCGGCGAAGACAAGCTCGAACGCGATGCCGCCGATCAGCAGCGGGTTGGAGAACACGCCGATCTCGCGCAGCGAGGCGCGGCTGGTCCGTGAGGCGAACGCTGTTCCCACCTGGCAGGTGGTTATGCCGGCAAAGGACATCGTCGTCGCCATCAGGTAGGCGTGGTGGAGCGGAGCGCCCGCCCCGGTCGCCGCGCCCGGGGACCAGCCGGCGCGGAGCAGCACGAAGAAGAAGCCGCCGGCGACGA
>JAXDHK010000122.1:0-3196 GCA_034664545.1 Solirubrobacteraceae bacterium | reverse complement strand
GTTGTTGGCGAAGAACCCGCCGTGCACGCAGGCGGTGTGGAGCCCCTCGCGGCAGAACGCGCAGGTGCCGTCGGAGAAGGCGAACGGCATGACGACGACGTCGCCGGGCTTGATGGTGCGGACGTCGGCGCCGACGTCCTCGACGACGCCGATCGCTTCGTGACCCATTGACTGACCGGCTTCCGAGGGCTCCATGGAGGCGTACGGCCAGAGGTCGCTGCCGCAAATGCAGGCGTTAGTGACGCGGACCAGCGCGTCGGTCGGGTTGGTGATGGTGGCGTCGGGGACGTCCTCGACGCGGACGTCGCCGGCGGAGTACATGATGGTGGCGCGCATTTGCGTTCTTCTTTCGGTGGAGGAGGTGTCAGGCGCGAGCGCCGCGCCATGGTCGAAGGGGTCGGGCCGCCATGCATCCATGGTGCTCGGGGAACTCCATAGATTCAAATGCTGATTTGCGCGGTCTGATAGATAGCGTCTATGGACCCGCGGCGACTCATGACCTTTCGGGCCGTCGCCCACGCGCGTTCGTTCTCGCGAGCCGCCGAGGGTTTGTCGCTAACCCAGCCGTCCGTGTCGCACCAGATCGCCCTATTGGAGACCGAGATCGGCGTCCGTCTGCTCGAGCGAGGCCGCGGCGGCCTGCGCCTCACACGCGCCGGCGAGGTCCTGCTCGAACACGCAGATCACGTCGCCTGGCGCCTGGAGCTGGCCGCCACGCAGATCGCTGCCCTGGCGACCCAGCGCCGCGAGAACCTGCGTCTCGGCGCTTTCCCGACCGCCCTGGCCGGCTTCGTGCCTTCCGCGATCACCCGCCTGCGACTCGCGCGCCGGGACCTTCGCGTCCTGCTCAGCGAGGTCACGCCAAGCACCCTCGAGCCAGCCCTCCTCAGCGGCGAGCTCGACATCGCCATCAGCTACCAGGACGCCACCGCCGAACGCCACGAATTCGATGGCGCCGAGCGGATCGACCTGATGCAGGACACCTTCCTCATCGGCTTGCCACCAGAACATCGCCTGGCCCGGACCGACGCCCCGGTCTCCCTGACGCAGCTCGCCGGCGACAACTGGATCTTCGCGTCAACCGAGGGCTTCCTCGTGCAGGCGTGCCGCGAGGTTGGCTTCGACCCTCACATCCTCGCGACCACCAGCGAACCGCTCGCCACACGCGGCCTGATCGCCCGGGGACTGGGCGTCGGCTGGGTCCCAAGACTTCTGGTCGACGAGTACAGCGGCATAGCGATCCGGCCCGTCAAAGAGGCGATACGCCGGCGTGACATCTACGCGCTGCTTCCGCCCGGCGACCGGCACCCCCGAGCCAGAGAGATGGTCGACGCATTGATCGAGACGGCGACCGGCTTCGACGGGGGGCGTAGCCCTTAGATCTGGCGCGGCAACGGTGATGTGCCCGCGGGGCGCGGACGGGGTACACGTTCCATGCCCTCCTTCCTCCACGACGGCCAGCGTCTCGCCTACTCCGAGCACGGACCGGCCGACTCCGCCCGCACGACGGTCCTCCTCCACGGGCTGCTCCTCTCCCAGAAGATGCACCTCCCCCTGGCCGCGACCCTGGCCGACCGGGGCAACCGGGTGATCACCCTCGACCTCCTCGGCCATGGCAAGTCGGATCGTCCGGTCGACATGTGGCGCTACTCGATGACCCTGTTCGGCGAGCAGGTGATCGGCCTGCTCGACCACCTCGAGGTCGACCAGGCCCTCCTGGTCGGGACCTCGCTCGGGGCCAACGTGGCGCTCGAGGCCGCGGCGGCGGCACCCGAGCGGCTCCGGGGGATGGTCATCGAGATGCCCGTGCTCGACACGGCGCTCCTGGCCTGCGCCCTGGCCTTCGCCCCGGTGACCCTGGCCACTACCTTCGGGGCCCCGGTGACCCGTCCGGTGACCCGGGCGCTGGCCAGCCTCCCCCGGTGGGGGCTGCCCTTCTGGGGGGAGGTCCTGCTCGACTGGGTCAGCCAGGATCCGGCCCCGTCGGCTGCCGTCCTCCTCGGCATCACCTTCGGGCGGATCGCCCCCCACCGGACCCACCGCCGGCTGATCCAGACCCCGGCCCTCGTGATCGGCCACCGCCGCGACCCGGTGCACGCGTTCTCGGACGCCGGGATGCTCGCCGAGGAGCTCCCGAACGGACGGCTGATCGAGGCGAGCTCGATCCTCGAGCTCCGCCTGGCCCCCGACCGGCTGACCGGGGAGATCAGCGGCTTCATCGACGAGTGCTGGCGCCCCCGGCCGGCGGCCCGGGCCCGGCGATCGTCGACCGTATCGGGCTGAGGCGGGGCCCCGGGAGGTCGACTAGGCTACGCCGTCGATGTCGAGCCGGATCGAGGAGAAGGAGCGCCGGAAGGCCGAGCGCCTGGCCGCCCAGCGCAAGGCCGAGCAGGCCGCGGCGCGTCGGCGGATGCTCCAGATGGCCGGCGGGGGAGTCGTCGCCCTGGCGATCGTCGTCGCCCTGGTCATCGCCCTGACCTCGGGCGGCGGGGGGTCCTCGACCGACGCCAACAGCCCGGTGTCGGCCGACATCAAGGGGATCAAGCTCCCGGCGCCGGCGATCTCCGACCTCAAGCAGGCGGCCGCGGCCGCCGGGTGCACCCTCCACACCTACCCGATCGAGGGCCGGACCCACGTGATGACGCCGGTGACCTACAAGACGAATCCCCCGACCTCGGGCAACCACAACCCGACCCCGGCGGCCGACGGGGTCTACGCCCCGTCGAACACCCCGGCCAAGGAGAACTTCGTCCACACCCTCGAGCACGGGCGGATCGAGTACCAGTACCGCCCGGGAACCCCGAACCTCGAGGTCCGGGAGCTCGAGGCCCTGTGGAACGAGACGGTCATGGGCGCCCCCGGCTACAAGCAGCTGCTCTTCCAGAACAACACGGGCATGCCCTACGCCATCGCCGCCACCGCCTGGGGCCAGGTGATCGGCTGCCCGAGCTTCAACCCCAAGATCTTCGACGCCCTCCGCGACTTCCGCAACGCCTACCTCGACAAGGGACCCGAGCAGCTCCCGCCGACTTAGGGCCGCCGTCAGGCGTCAGGTGCTGACCGAGAGCTCGGAGACCCCGACCGTCCCGGCGGTCACTCCGGGCGGGGCGTGGGTGATCCAGACGAGCAGGTAGTCGAACCCCTTGCCGGTCGCCTTCAGGGAGACCGTGGCCTGGGCCTTGATGTTCCGGCGGTT
>JAXDHK010000121.1:0-13520 GCA_034664545.1 Solirubrobacteraceae bacterium | reverse complement strand
CAGAGCAGCCGCCAGTGCTCCGACGCCCACCCGCCCGAGAACCGCAACCCGCGCCTGACCATGTCCATCATCCTTCCGAGGGAGAGCTTGTTGACCGCTGGTTGACAAACCCCGCGGGGGCCCCCCGGTTACAGCGTGGCGCTCAGAAGATGTTGCCGACCGCCTAGGCGACGAGGCTCCCGAGGCCGATGACGGCGACCACCCCGAGCGCCCCGACGACCACCCCGGCCCCCGCGAGCACGGCGTCGGACAGGAGGATCCCGAGGCCGAGCATGACCACGCCGATCGACGGGAGGGTGTCGAGGCCGGAGAACGGCGGGGCGAGGAACGCCGACACGGTCAGCCCGGCGACGACCAGCCCGAAGACGGCGCGGGTCAGGCGCAGGCCGAGCAGGCGCTGGCCCCGGGGCCGGGAGAAGCGCTCGAACCACCGGATCCGCCCGAGCAGGGCCTTGATGAACTTCTCCCGCGACCCCCCGGCCAGCTCGATCCGCTTGAAGCGGTCGGGCAGCCAGATCTCCCGGCGGCCGACGATCAGCTCGAGGGCGAGGAGCACGGTCACGATCTCGAGGACGTGGGTCGCCCCCCCGGTCGGCAGGGGGAGCGCCGGGAGGGCCATGAGGAGGACGAAGGCGATCGCGAAGCTCCGCTCCCCGAACACGTCGATCAGCCCCCCGAGGGTCTTCGGCTGGTCGCCCCGGAGCCACCCCTCGAGCTCGTCGCTCACCTTCTCGGGGGCCCGGGCAGCCCCACCCGGCGGCAGATCGCCGATCTCCTGCTCGCTCGTCATCCCCCCATTCTCGCGGGTGCCCGCCGGCGGGCCGCCGACCCGTCGCCCGCCTCAGGGAGACTGTGGCCGATGGGCGCAGAGCGCGACCGCCTCAACCAGGTTCCCAGGGGCCGGGCCCCCTGGCGCCGGTGGGGGCCCTACCTGAGCGAGCGGGCCTGGGGGACGGTTCGGGAGGACTACAGCCCGGACGGCGACGCCTGGGACTACTTCCCCCACGACCACGCCCGGTCGCGGGCCTACCGGTGGAGCGAGGACGGCCTGGCCGGGATCTGCGACGACCGCCAGATCCTCTGCTTCGGGCTCGCCTTCTGGAACGGCCGCGACCCGATCCTCAAGGAGCGCATCTTCGGGCTCGCGGGCCCGGAGGGCAACCACGGGGAGGACGCCAAGGAGTACTGGTGGTACCTGGATTCGACGCCGACCCACTCGTTCATGCGCTGGCGCTACATGTACCCCCAGACCGAGTTTCCCTACGCCCGCCTGGTCGCCGAGAACCGGGCCCGGGGCAAGCGCGACCCGGAGTTCGAGCTGGTCGACACCGGAGTGTTCGACGACGGGCGCTACTGGGAGATCACCGCCGACTACGCCAAGGCCGCCCCCGAGGATCTGCTCGTCCGGATCCGGGTGCGCAACGCCGGACCCGACCCGGCGACCATCGACGTCCTCCCGACCCTCTGGTTTCGGAACACCTGGTCCTGGGACGGCCAGAGCCCGAAGCCGTCGATCGGCCTCGACGCAACCGGGCTGGCCGCCCACCACGACGAGCTCGGTACCCGGTGCCTCAGGGCGTCCGGGGCCCCCGAACCCCTCTTCTGCGAGAACGAGACCAACGCCGAGCGCCTCTTCGGCGCGTCTGGCTCCAGCCCGTACCCCAAGGACGGGATCAACGACCACGTCGTCCGGGGATCCCCGACCGTCGACCCCGAGCAGCTCGGGACCAAGGCCGCCCTCCGGTACCGGCTCGAGATCCCCGGGGGCGAGTCCCGGACGATCGAGCTGCGGCTGACCGAGCCCGGGCTCGGGGACGGGGACGGGGGCGGCGCCGGCGGCGGGGTGGGCGGCGACTTCGACGCCGTGATGGCGGCCCGGGAGGCCGAGGCCGACGAGTTCTACGCCGAGCTGACCCCGGCCGGAGCCTCGGCCGACGAGGCCCTCGTCCTGCGCCAGGCCTTCGGGGGGATGCTCTGGTCCAAGCAGTTCTTCCACTACAACGTCCGGCGCTGGCTCGACGGCGACCCGGCCGAGCCGGCCCCGCCGGCCTCGCGCCGGACCGGGCGCAACAGCGGATGGACCCACCTCAACAACATGGACGTCGTCTCGATGCCCGACAAGTGGGAGTACCCGTGGTACGCGGCCTGGGACCTCGGCTTCCACTGCGTCGCGCTCGCCCACGTCGACCCGGAGTTCGCCAAGGAGCAGCTGATCCTCCTCTGCCGGGAGTGGTACATGCACCCCAACGGCCAGCTCCCGGCCTACGAGTGGGCGTTCGGGGACGTCAATCCCCCGGTCCACGCCTGGGCAGCCCTCCGGGTCCACGAGATCGCCGGGGACGGGGACGACGACTTCCTCGAGCGGGTCTTCCACAAGCTCCTGCTCAACTTCACCTGGTGGGTCAACCGGAAGGACTCCGAGGGCAACAACCTCTTCGAGGGCGGCTTCCTCGGCCTCGACAACATCGGCCCGTTCGACCGGTCGACGCTCCCGGTCGCCGGGTACCTCGAGCAGTCGGACGGGACGGCGTGGATGGCCATGTACTGCCAGAACCTGCTCGACCTCGCCCTCCACCTCGCCGAGCGCGACCCGACCTACGAGGATCTGGCCACGAAGTTCTTCGAGCACTTCGGGCTGATCGCGGCCGCGCTCAACGACAAGGGCCTCTGGAGCGAGGAGGACGGCTTCTACTACGACGTCCTCCACACCGCCCGGGGGGCGGTCGTCCCGCTCCGGGCCCGGTCGGTCGTCGGCCTCCTCCCCCTGGCCGCGGTCTCGACGATCGGCCCCGAGACGATGGCCCGGCTCCCGGACTTCGTGGCCCGGACGGCCTGGTTCACCGCCCACCGGCCGGAGGCCGCGGCGGTCGTCCAGCACATGGAATCCGACGCCCACGCCGGGTGGCGGATGCTCTCGATCGTCGACGAGCCGCGCCTGCGCCGGATGCTCGGGACGATGCTCGACCCCGGGGAGTTCCTCTCCGACCACGGTCTCCGGGCGCTCTCGAAGGTCCACGAGGCCCACCCGCTCCGGGTCTCGGCCGACGGGGTCGAGGCGACGCTCGACTACGAGCCCGCCGAGTCGACGAGCGGCCTCTTCGGGGGCAACTCGAACTGGCGCGGACCGGTCTGGTTCCCGATCAACTACCTCCTGGTCGAGACCCTCCGGGTCTACGACCGGTACTTCGGCCAGGCGTTCACGGTCGAGTTCCCGACCGGGTCGGGGACCGAGCTCGACCTCGGGCGGGTGGCCGACGAGCTGGCCGGCCGGCTGGTCGGGATCTTCCTCGAGCGCCAGGACGGGACCCGCCCGGTGTTCGGGGGCTACGAGCTCTTCCAGCACGACCCGGCCTGGCACGACCTGATCCCCTTCCACGAGTACTTCCACGCCGACACCGGGGCCGGCCTCGGAGCCTCCCACCAGACCGGGTGGACGGGTCTCGTCGCCGATCTGATCATCCGCCGGGGGCGCGGCCAGCCCGCCCGATGAAGAACATGGTCGCGGGGATGCGAAGCGAGCGCGGGCTCTCGCAGGGGCAGCTGGCCGAGGCGATGGGCGTCTCGCGCCAGACGATCAACTCGATCGAGCGCGGCCGCTACGACCCGTCGCTCCCGCTCGCCCTCGCCCTGGCCCGGTTCTTTCGGACCTCGGTCGAGGCCCTCTTCGGCGAGGAGGCCGACGGTGGCGGCGGCGGCGGGGGGCCCTGAGATGGCGGGCATGCCCGGCGGGCGCCGGCGCTCGAAGTGGTTCCTCCCGATCTTCGTGGTCGTCCTCGGCCTGGTCATCTTCGCCGCCGAGGGGATCGGCGGCCACCTCGACCGGGGGATCGACTCGCTGGGGATCATGGCGGCGCTCGCGGTCGCCCTCGTCCTCGGCGGGCGGAGCGAGACGGTCCGGGGCCTCCGGGGCGACGGGCGCGACGAGCGCTTCGCCCTGATCGACCTCCGGGCCACGGCCCTGGCCGGGTCGGTGGTGACGATCGCGATCCTGATCGGCTGGATCGTCGAGATCGCCCGGGGCCGGGACGGCGGGCCCTACACGTGGCTGGCCACGGTCGCCGGGGGCGCCTACCTCGCGGCCATCGCCTTCCTGCGCTGGCGCGGCTGACGCCCCCCGCCCCCGCCGCGTCCAGACTGGAAAGCTCCCTTGACATCCATCCCGGGCTGTGGCATCTTCCGGGTGGCAAGGAACCTTTACAGATGAGGAGCACAGAGATGCTGGTCAACCTCCAGGCGCACTGGCGACGGATAGCGGTCCTGGCGGCCGTCACGGCGGTGGCGCTGGTGATCGAGATCGTCCAGGGCGAGTCGGTCGTGAAGATGCTGCTCTCGGCCTGGCTTCCCGCCCTGATCCTCGTCGTGCTCTGGAGCCGGGCCGGGTGGCCGGGCTGGCTCGAGCGCTCGGACCCGGCCGCCCGCGGCTAGCTGACGAGCCCAGCCGCCCGCCGCGACCGCCGCGGCCGACGCGGGGCCGACCCGGGTCTGGCAGTCTGGCGGGCGTGGCAGTCGGCGACGCGGCGAACCAGGCCTGGCCGCCGTTCGTGCTGGTCGCCGGGCTCCTGATGATCGGGTTCGTCGCCCACGCGGACGGCCTCTTCGAGCGGGCCGGGCGCGTGCTCGAGGGGCTGCCGGGCCCGCCGGCGGTGCTGCTGGGCGGAGGGATGGGGGTGGTCGCGGTGGTGACGGCGGTCCTGAACCTCGACACCGCCGTCGTCTTCCTGACCCCGGTCCTCGTGCTGGCCGCCCGGTCGCGGGGGGTCGACGAGGAGCCGTTCCTCTACGCGGCGGTGTACATGGCCAACGCGTCGTCGCTCTACCTCCCGGGATCGAACCTGACCAACCTGCTCGTCCTCGCCGGAGCGCCGGAGTCGGGGGGCTCGTTCGCCGCGGGCCTGGCCGCCCCGGCCGTGGCGGCGACCGCGGTGACCGCCGTCGGGGTCTGGGTGGTCTTCGCCCGGCGACTGCGCGCGGGTCGCCGGTCGGCGGACGCCGGCCCGCAACCGGCCGCACCGGCCGGGACGGGCGGCCCGGGCCCGGCGGGCCGGGGCCAGGGCCAGGGCCGGGGCCGGGCGATCGTAGGCGCCGTCGGGGCGGTCGCGGCCGCCGGGCTGACCCTCGCGCTGTCGGACCCGGCGCCGGCGGTGCTCGGGGTCGGGGTGCTGGCGGTCGGGATCGAGAGGGCCCGGGGCCGGCTCGACGTGGGCAGGGCGATCCGGGCGGTCGGCCCGGCCGTGCTCGGGGCCCTCTTCGTGGCCAGCGTCGGCCTCGGGGCGCTGGCCCGGGTCTGGTCGGGGCCGGCGGCGCTCCTGGCGGGGGCGGGCCAGTGGGAGACGGCGGGGATCGGGGCGCTCGGGGCGGTCGGCCTGAACAACCTCCCGGCCACCGTGCTCCTGAGCGCCCAGGGCCCGCCGCACCCCCGGGCGCTCCTGATCGGCCTCAACCTCGGCCCGAACCTGGCCGTCACCGGGTCGCTGTCGGCCTACCTGTGGTGGCGGGCGGCCCGCCAGGTCGGAGCCCGACCCCGGGCCGGAGCGTTCACCCGGCGGGGCCTGGTGCTGGCGCCGGTGGCGATCGCCGCCGCCCTGGCGGCGAGCGCCCTCGTCGGGCCGGCGTCGTCCGCCTGAATTCGCTCAGCCTCCTCTGAGGCTCCGCCGACGGGTCTCCCAGCCGGCCGCTCGATGCTGGTCGCGAAGCCTGTCCACCAAGGAAAGGAACACCATGCGATTGAGCATCAAGCAGTCCGGCATGACGCTGGCCGCCGTGTCGAGCCTCGCCCTCGCCGGGGGAGGGATCGCCGCGGCCGCGACGACGCTCCACCCGGGCGCCAAGTCCGCGGCGACGCGCGCCGCCGGGAACCCGAGGGAGACCGCGCTCACCGGCACGACCCTGACCCAGGCCTCCGACGCGGCCCTGGCCGCGGTCCCGGGCGGAACCGTCCGGGGCGCGTCGATCGAGGATCCGAGTGAGAATTCGGGCGCCGCCTACGAGGTCCACGTGACCAAGGCGGACGGGACCCGGGTCCAGGTCCTCGAGGACTCGGCGTTCACGGTCCTCACGACCAAGGCCGACGCCGGCCACGGGCCGGGTGGCCGCGGGGGCAACCCGAACGAGGCCGTGCTGACCGGGTCGACCCTGACCCAGGCCTCGGACGCCGCCCTGGCGGCGGTGCCCGGAGGGACGGTCGACCGGGCCTCGGCCGAGGACAAGAGCGACGCCTCGGGCGCGGCCTACGAGATCCACGTGACCAAGGCGGACGGGAGCCGGGTCGAGGTCCTCGAGGACTCGGCGTTCAAGGTGCTCTCGGTCAAGGCGGACGCCGGCCACGGGCCGGGTGGCCCGGGCCGGGGCGGCCACTGAGCCCCGAGGTCCATCGACGTGCTCCGCGCCGGCCCGGCCCCTGACCCGGCCGGCGCGGGACACCCGGTCCCCACGCCCCCCGAAAGGAATCCCCCATGTCAACTCCGTCGATCACCGCACCCGGCCGAGCATCCCGCGGCCCCGGCCCGGCCGGGCGGTCGGCCGTCGGCCGCCTGCTGGCCAGCCGGAACGGCGACCCGGCGTGGTCGCGACCGCTGCTCTGGGTCGTCGGCGTCCTCGCCGGGGTCCTCGGCTTCTGGGGGCTGACCCGGAACGGCTACGGGAACACCTACTACGCCGAGGCGGCCCAGACGGCCAGCCACAGCTGGACCGCCTGGCTGACCAACGCCCTCGACCCGAGCGGGTCGGTCAGCCTGGACAAGGGGCCGCTGGCCAACATGCTGATGGGCCTCTCGGGACGGGTGTTCGGGTTCTCGAGCTTCAGCATGCTCCTGCCCGAGGCGCTGTGCGGGGTGGGGTCGGTGCTCGTCCTCCACAACGTGGTCAAGCGGACGATGGGGCACCGGGCGGCGATCCTGGCGGCGCTGCTCCTGGCGCTGACGCCGATCTTCGTGGCGATGAGCCGCTTCAACAACCCGGACGCCGTGCTCGTGCTGACCGAGCTCGGGGCGGCGTGGGCGCTGGTCCGGGCGCTCGAGTCCGGGCGTACCCGCCACCTCCTGCTGTGCGCGGTGTGCGTCGGCCTCGCGTTCAACGCCAAGATGCTCGAGGCGTACCTGATCGTCCCGGCCCTGGCCCTCGCCTTCCTCGTCGCCGGCCAGGGCGGGATGCGCCGGCGGCTGGGCCAGCTGGCCGTGGCCGGGGGGGCGATGGGAGTGGTCAGCTTCGCCTGGTACGGGGCGATGATGCTGCTCCCGGCGGCCGACCGGCCGTGGGTCGGCGACACGACCGACAACTCGTGGTTCTCGCTGATCTTCGGGGCCAACGGCCTGAGCCGGGTGGCCGGGAACACGGGCGGGGGGCCCGGCGGGGGCGGCGGGCCCGGCGGCGGCTTCGGGGGGTCGACCGGGCCGCTGCGCCTGTTCAACTCGATCGTCGGCGGCCAGATCGCCTGGCTGCTCCCGCTGGCGGTGGCCGGGCTCGCGCTCGGCCTGTGGACCCGCCGGCGCGCCGGTCGGGGCGACCTCGGTCGGGCGGCCTACGTCCTGTGGGGCGCCTGGGCGCTGGTCTCCTGGGCGGTGTTCAGCTTCTCGGCCGGGATCTTCCATCCCTACTACACGACGACCCTGGCGCCGGCGGTCGCCGCCCTGGCGGCCGGAGGCCTGACCGAGGCGTGGGACCGGGGGAAGGGCTCGGCGACGTGGGCGGTCGGGCTCGGAGCCGGAGTGATCGGGACGGCGGTGCTGGGCGCCGTGATCCTCGGACGGACCAGTGGCTTCGTACCCTGGCTCGGACCGGTCGGGATCGGCCTGGGCGTCCTCGCCACCGGGGCCCTCGTGCTCCGCCGCCGGGGTGGACCCACCGGGCGCCGGCTGACGGCGGTCGCCCTGGTCGCCGGGACCCTGGCCCTCGTGGCCGGGCCGGCGGCCTACTCGGTCGCGACGGTCGGTCGTTCGATCACCGGCGCCAACCCCCTGGCCGGCCCGGCGAGCGTCGCCGCGATGGGCGGTCCGGGCGGGGGCGGAGGCTTCGCCGGCCGCGGCGGATTCGACCGTCCCGGCGCGGGCGGGTTCGGACCGCCGGCCGGCGCCGCCGGGCTGGGCGCCCCGCCTCCGGGCCTGGCCGGACCGGCGACCGGCCTCGGCGGGGCGGGCGGCGGAGGACTTCCCGGCGGCGGGGCCGACCGGGGTGGGGTGAGCCGGACCCTCGTCTCCTACCTCGAGGCCCACCAGGGCTCGGCGCGCTACCTCGTGGCCGCGGTGGGCTCGAACACCTCGGCTGAGCTGGCCCTCCAGTCCGGGGCCGACGTGATCAACATGGGCGGCTTCATGGGCTCCGATCCGGCGCCGAGCCTGGCCAAGGTCGAGCAGCTGGTGAAGAGCGGGCAGCTCCGCTACGTCCTCCTGGGCGGCCAGCGCGGCGGGTTCGGCGGCCCGGGCGCGGGACGGAGCACGGCGACGACGGCGCGCGACGCCTGGATCCGCCAGCACGGGAAGGTGGTGAGCGTCCCGGGCCAGAGCACCTCCGGCGCCGGGACCCTCTACGACCTGGCCGGAGCCGCGTAAGGGAGCCGCGGGCCTACCGGCGCCGGCGGCGGCGCACGCCGAAGACGAGGCCGGCGGCCAGCGCGGCGGCCGCGACCACGATGGCGGGCCGCCGGTCCCGGGAGAGCCATCCCGATGCGAACGCGTCCGAGGCCGGTCCGCCGGCGTCGGCCGGCCGGGACGAGCCCGGCTCGGTCGAGGTCGAGGCCGAGGCCGAGCCGGGAGGAGCGGGCGACCGGGGGACGGCGGGTTCCCCCGGAGGCGTGACCGGCGGGGGGGCGAGCGGCTTCGGGCGCCAGGCCGGCGGCCCCGTGCCGTCGGCGGCGTCGGTCGCACCCCCGGTCACCTCCGGCGGCGGCGACCGGCGATCCCGGGGCGGCGGATGGTTGATCTGGATGCCGAGGCGTTCGGCCAGGCTCACTGTGCCCCCGAGTCTACCCGGGCGGCCAGCCCCGATCCCGGGTCAGGTCCGGACGATCCGAACCGCCGTCCCGAGGGGGAGCAGGTGCGCCAGCCGGGCGATCTCGGGGTTGGCCAGGCGGATGCAACCGTGGCTGACGTTCGATCCGATTCCCCCCGGGTCGTTGGTTCCGTGGATGCCGATCTGACCGTCGGCCCCGGCGAACTCGTGGAGTACGTCGGAGTAGGCCGAGAGGCCGAAGCCGTACGGCCCCCACGGACCCCCGGGATCGGTCAGCCGGAACAGCTCGGTCAGGTAGTAGACGCCCGACGGGGTCGGCGTCACCGCCCGGCCGACCCCGATCCGCCCCCGGTTGACCACGACCCCCCGCCGCAGGACGGTGATCCGGTGGCGGCGCAGGTCGATCTGCACCCGGTAGGGGTCCTTGACCACCGCGACGCTCGCCCGCCGCACCCATCCGGTGCTCCCGTTCGGTCGCATCGGTAGGTAGACGTCGAGCCAGCCGGGGCGCGTCCGCTTGACGAGGAACACGCGCCGGACCCCATACTGGTTCGGGCTGCTCAGGGAGCGCTCCGGGCGGGCCGCCCCGGGGCGGGCGTAGATGGCGACCTGGGGGTGGATCGCCTGGGCGACGAGGCTGACGACCGCGGCGGGCCGGATGGGCGGACGCACCGGGGGCGTCGCGGCCGGCGGGGCGGCCGGGCGGCCCGACCCCCCGCAACCGGCGAGCAGGACGAGGCACGCCAGAGCCGTGGCCCGGCGCCGGCGGAGGGTCCTCGGACCGAGCACCCCGTGCGGACAGGCCCTCGTCATCGCGGCTTCGGGCGGTCCGGCGATCAGCCGAAGCCGAGGGCCGCGCCGGGGTTGGTCACCTTGATCCGGGCCCGGCCCCCCCGCCGCACCGTGATGCGCACCGTCGTCGGCCGGGTCGCGTAGGCCGAGCCGGGCCCGCCGGCGTAGGCGGTGAGCACGTGCTTGCCGGGCGAGAGGAGCGGGAGGACGACGGCCCCGAGCGGGCAGACCGCCCGGGCCGTGTGGTCGAGGCGGCAGAGCAGGGGGCCGGCCTGGCGGTCGGCCGAGAAGAAGCTGATCACGACGTGCCCCCGGGAGAGCCCGGCCGTGCTTGCGGCCACGGCGATCGGCGGGGGAATCAGGCGGCGGAGGAAGACGTCGGCGACCCGGCTGCGCTTGCCGGCGACGAGGTTCCGCGCGCTCGAGACGAACGCCACCTGCGATCCGTCGTCGGCGCTCGAGGCCTGCCCGGAGACCGAACCCGACTGCTCGCCGCTCCGGGGGCGGCCGGCCGAGGAGGCGTCGGCCAGGACCGTGGTGTGGCGGACGAGATCCCGGACGAAGGCGTTCGCCCCCCGCGGCTGGCCGGGGGTGAGGTTGGGCGCCGCGGAGGAGAAGGTCACGTACCGGCCGTCGGGGCTGATCGACGGCCCGAAGGAGCCCCCGTCGGCCTGCTGGTCGGTGGTCGCCAGGCTCGCCCGGACCGTCCGGTGAGCCGTCCGGTCGCGGACGAAGAGGTCGGTCTTGCGGTTCGTGTCGCCGGGGACGAGGTTCGTCGCCCCCGACTCGAAGACGACGTAGCGCCCGCCGGCGCTGACGTCGGACGCCGGGGGCGATACCGGGGCGGGTCCGCCCGCCTGGGGGGTCCCCGGGCTTGAGACGCTCGCCAGCTCGGTCGTCCCGGTCTCGAGGTCGCGGATCACGACGTTCGTCCCGTGGGTGGTCATCCCGGCCACGAGATTGGTCGCCCTGGTCGCGAAGGACACGTAGCGCCCGTCCGGGCTGATCGCCGGGGCGCTCGAGCTCCCGTCGCCGGGCGGGCCGTCCGGAGTCGCGCTCACCAGCAGCGTCTGGGCGGTGCTCAAATCCCGAACGTAGACGTCGCGCTGGCCGTCGGGGTGCCCCCCGGGCAGGTTCGAGGCGGTCGAGCTGAACACGACCCGGTGCCCGTCGCCCGATACGTCCGGCTCGGACGAGTCGCCGTCGGCCGGGACCTGGGTCGAGGACAGGCTGACCTGCTGGAGGCCGCCGTCCCGCGACCAGGCGAACACGTCGGCGTGGGGCGTGGCGCCCGGGACCACGTTATTGGCCCGGGGCACGAGGTTCGTCGCCCGCGAGGAGAAGGCGACGACGCTCCCGTCCCCCGAGATCGCCGGGTCGCTCGACGGACCGTCGGCCCCGCTCCCGCCCGGGGGGCTCGAGAGCAGGATGATCGCCGCGGACTTGTCGTCGTAGAGGTAGACGTCCTCGACGTGGCCGTTCGGGTCCGGCCGCCCGAGGTTGGTGGCCGCGGTCGCGAAGGCGACGTACCGGCCGTCCCCCGACATCCGCGGGCTCGCGCTCGACCCGTTGGGCTCGCCCTTGGACGTCACCCGGATGCGGACGGTCCGCTGGGGCGAGGGTCCGGCCACGGCCGGGACCACGACGAGGGCGAGTCCGGCGCACGCGCCGACGGCCGCCGCCATCCGGACGGCGCCGGCCCGGCGGTGGAGCGGGTGGCGGCGGAGGATCCGCTCGCTGGGTCGGTGCGGCCGGTGCATGGGAGCGACCGGCGCGGGGCGGCCGGTCGGCAATCTATATCAAGCGGCCGGCCCTCGCCACGGCACTCCCCGGGCGCCCCGACGGGCTTGCAGGCCCCCGATCTCGCGCGTTGAAACAAGGCGTCGTGGTTTTGAAGTATGGTTGGGCTCATTCAGCGGTGTGTGTGCGCCGTTATCGAATCTGGGGAGATGCTAAATGACGAAACTTCGTCTGCTCGTAGGGGCAACAGCGATCCTGATGCCGTTGGCGTTCTCGCCACTCGCCGCATCCGGCGCCGCGCTGAAGACTTTCTCGACTACACAGCCGCTGACCACGCCCCCGCTGCACGGCACGCTTCCGCACGGCCAGGGCACCGTCGCCGTGACCCAGCTGACGGCCGATCCGGCCCGGCCCTACGCCGATGACCCGAGCGGCAAGGGCCCGCCGTCGGAGCTCGTCGTCGTCGGTCGCTCGCGGGGCGAGCAGCGGGCGGACGGCACCTACCACGGCCACATCACGATCGCGGCGATCGCCGGCAACGAGCTCTTCTCCGTGGACACGAACCCCGGTGAGACCAAGACCGGCCCGCTCGACTCCCTGACCCAGGCGCTCTGCACCTCCACCGGCGGCGTCGTCTGCCTCGGGGTTCTGACCGCCAAGTCGACGACCACGACCACCGGCTCGACCAACCACTTCGAAGTGGCGAACCTCTCGGTCGGCAGCCCGGCCGGGACCATCCTCCCCGCCGGCCTCTCCGCCATCTCGGCTCAGGCCGCGACGTCGGACGGCAACATCACCAGCGACGGGACCTGCCAGACGGCGACCGGCTCGACGCTGATCACCAAGGCGGGGCTCGGGCCGACGATCCTGGCCGACGTGATCAAGTCGACCACGATCTCCAAGGCGTGCAACAACGCGGCGCCGACCGAGACCGACAGCTCGACGGTGATCCCGACGACCGGAACGGTCACCGCCCTGCTCAACTCGATCCCGAGCGCAGGATGCGCGACCGGCGGAAACGCGAACCCGGACGGCTCGCCCGGTGGAGCGGCCAACACGGTCGCCGGCCTGCCGCCGCTGCTGACCCTGGTCTGCAACTCGGCCGACCAGAACCCGTCGGCCCCGACGAACTCGACCGACGGCGCGCAGCAGGCGACGTCGCCCTACGGTGTGCGTGAGGCGCTCGACGTCTTCGCGCTGACCACGGGCTCGTCGGCGCTGCTCAAGGTCTCGACCGCGGCGTCGGAGTCGACGGCCACGGCCCCGCCGCTGGCGCCGTGCCCGGCCGGCACGACCGGGACCTCGCCGAACTGCACCCCGGTGGGCGTCACCTGTCCCAAGGGCCAGAGCGGCAACCCGTGCATGTCGACGGCCAACGTCTGCAACAAGGGCGGGGACAACGACTGCGTCTCGGGCAGCGGCCCGAACGGCCCGAGCATCGGCGAGGGCGGCGCGATCGACAAGGCCCGCGACTGCCGTGAGATGGTCGAGAACACCACCGGATGCCCCGGGGCCAACGGCAACGGGAACAACGGGAACGGCGGCGGCAACGGAAACGCCGTCTCGAGCAGCACGCTCCCGTTCACCGGTCTGGACGCCCTCCCGATCGGAATCCTCGGTCTGCTGATGCTCGGCACGGGCCTTGCCCTCCGCCGCTTCAGCGGTCTCGTCGACTGAGCCCAAGCCACATCAAGCGCAGGACCGGAGCGGCCCCCTCGGGGGCCGCTCCGGCGTTTCGGGCCCGGCGGTGCCCCGGGGGAGGCCGTCATGCCCCCGGCCCGCCCGCCACCGGTCGCTTTGGGGGGCAAGGGCGCAGCTCGACCGAGTCGCCCACCCGAGGCGAGCGGCACCCCCGCCCGGGGCGCCCGGGCCCCACTCCGGCGCCGCGCCGGCGCCGTCCGAGCACCTCCGCCGGCAAGGGTGCCCGCGCACGACGTTGCGCGCCACGCGACGAACCGCCGGAGGACCCCGGAGGGCCCCGGGACCTACCCGCCGCCCGGGGGGCTCAGCCGGTAGTCGGGCTGAAGAACCGGATCGAGGCGAGC
>JAXDHK010000120.1:0-3244 GCA_034664545.1 Solirubrobacteraceae bacterium | reverse complement strand
ACGAGCTTCGTCGGCAACATCCTGGCCAGCGCGTCGGTGACCCTCAACCAGGGCGCCCGGAGCACCGGGAGCCTGTACGCCCATACCGGAGCGGTGACCATGGACACCAACACGGTGAGCACCTGCGGGGGCGCCGGCGGGAAGGGCGGTCCGACGATCGACACGACGCCGTCGGGCAGCGCCCCGGTGGGCGGCGTCGTCTCCGACGCGGCGACGATCATCGGTGGGGCAGCGCCGACGGGCAGCGTCGTCTTCCAGCTGTTCGGCCCGGGCGACGTCGGCTGCGCGACGCCGATCGCCACGAGGACCGGCGTGCTGGTCGGGTCGAGCGCGGCGTCAGGGGACGTGACGGTCGGGGCTCCGGGTACCTACCGGTGGGTGGCCGCCTACGCGGGCGACGCCAACAACGCCGGGGCGACGTCGCCGTGCGGGAGCGAGACGGTCGAGGTGACCGCGCAGATCCTGACCGGCCGGGCCTACGGGCTGGGGGCCGACGTGCAGGACGCGTTCGGGCACCCGCTCCTCGCCCTCGACCCGACGCCGGACACCGGCTCGATCTCGACGCCGGCGTCCTCGAGTACGACGACTCCGTGCGTGGCGACGCTGACGGGGCTGGTCGGGGCGCACGCGCTCTGCGTCAACGTCACGACGGTCGCCTCCCCGGGCCGCTCGACGGCGAGCGCCTCGGTCGCCGATGCCACGGTCGGGGTGCCGACGGTCCCGACCGTCACGATGCGCGCCGTGCAGTCGACGTCGACGACGACGTGCGGGGGATCGTCGGGGACCACGACGATCGCCTACCTCAAGGTCGGCACGGTGGTCGTGATCGACCGGCCGACCGCCATCGCGCCGAACACGACGATCTCCGTCGGGGTCGTACGGCTGGTGCTGGGCGAGCAGATCCCGGTGACCACTCCCGACCGGGGCCTGACGGTCAACGCCGTCCACGTGACGGTCAACGCCTTGGGCCTGGCCCGGGTGAACGTGATCGTCGCCTCGTCGGAGAGCGACATCGGCAACTGCCCCTAGACACGCGATGACCGAACCCGGGCGGGCGGGCGGACCCGGAGCCGCGAGGCTCCTCGGCCGCCCCTCGGGGGAGGCGTCCGCCCGGGAGCGGAGAATGACGGCTCGAGAATGATCGTGCTCGGCATCGACCCAGGACTGGCCCATACCGGCTTCGGCGTCGTTCGCCGCGACGGGGCGCGGCTGTGCGCCCTGGACGGCGGGGTGATCGCGACGCCGGCGCAGCCGCCGGTCGAGCGGCGCCTGGCGCGGATCCAGGCCGAGATCGAGGCCATCCTCGATTGCCACGAGCCCGGGGCGGTGGCGCTCGAGGACCTCTACTTCGGGGCCAACGTCCGGAGCGCGTTCGCCGTGGGTCAGGCCCGGGGGGTGGTGATGGCGGCGGCCGGGGCCCGGGGCATCGCCTGCCACTCCTACACGCCCCAGCAGGTCAAGAACGCGGTCTGCGGGAGCGGGCGGGCCGGGAAGGACCAGGTCGGGCGGATGGTGGCGGTGCTCCTCTCGCTGGCCGAGCCGGCGGGATCCGACCACGCGGCCGACGCCCTGGCCGTGGCCATCTGCCACGTCAACCGGGCGCCGCTGGCGGCCGCCCTGGCGCGATCATGATCGCCCTGATCCGGGGGGAGGTGGCGCTGCGGCGGACCGACCACGTCGTCGTCCTGTGCGGGGGGGTCGGCTACCGGCTGGCCGTCTCGGCCCACACCCTGGGCCGGGTGCCGGCGGTCGGAGCGGAGGTGACGCTCCACACCCAGCTGATCGTCCGCGACGACGCCCTCGTGCTCTACGGGTTCGACTCCGAGCCCGAGCGGGAGCTGTTCCTGATGCTGCTGGGCGTCCAGTCGGTGGGGCCGAAGGTGGCCCTGGCCGTGCTCTCGGGCGGGGCGCCGCGCGAGCTCCTCGGGGCGATCGCGGCGGGGGACGCGGCGCGCTTCCAGGCGGTTCCGGGGATCGGGAAGCGGACGGCCGAGCGGATCATCGTCGAGCTGCGCGACAAGGTGGGGGCGGCGAGCCCGTACGCGCCGGGGCCGAGCGACCCGGACGACCCGCGGGCGTTGGCGCGGGACGGCCTCGTCGAGCTCGGGTTCGCCCCGGGGGAGGCCGAGCGCCTGCTCGCCCAGGCGGGGGGCGAGAGCGCCGAGGAGCTGCTGGCCGGGGCGCTGCGGGCGGCGCGGGCCGGTGAGGGCGGCCGATGACCCAGAGCGCCCGGATCCAGACGCCGTACCTGGTCGAGGAGGACGAGTTCGACCGGTCGCTGCGCCCGCGCCGGCTCGAGGAGTTCGTGGGTCAGCCGCAGCTCAAGGAGCAGCTGGCGGTGGCGATCGCCGCGGCCCGGGGGCGCGACGAGGCGCT
Source organism: Solirubrobacteraceae bacterium (assembly GCA_034664545.1). Classification (GTDB taxonomy): domain Bacteria; phylum Actinomycetota; class Thermoleophilia; order Solirubrobacterales; family Solirubrobacteraceae; genus Palsa-513. The sequence goes on along the minus strand of JAXDHK010000120.1, from coordinate 868 downwards.
CGACCACCTCCTGCTGGCCGGGCCGCCGGGCCTCGGGAAGACGTCGCTGGCCCAGATCGTGGCCACCGAGCTCGACGTGCCCTTCGTCCAGACGGCGGGCCCGGCGCTCGAGCGCAAGGGCGACATCGCGGCCTTCCTGACGGCCCTGGCCCCGCGGAGCGTGTTCTTCGTGGACGAGATCCACCGGCTCCCGCGGGCGCTCGAGGAGACCTTCTACCCGGCGATGGAGGACCGGCGCCTGCCGATCACGGTCGGCCAGGGGGCGGGCGCCCGGGTGGTGACCCTCGACCTGCCGCCGTTCACGCTGATCGGGGCGACGACCCGGGCCGGCCTCCTGACCACGCCGCTGCGGGACCGGTTCGGGATCCAGGCGCGCCTGGAGACCTACGCGATCGACGAGCTGGCGGCGATCGTCGGACGGGCGGCGCGGATCCTCGAGGTCGAGCTCGACCCGGCGGCGGGGCGGACGATCGCCGGGCGCAGCCGGGGGACCCCGCGGGTGGCCAACCGGCTGCTCAAGCGGGTGCGCGACTACGCGGAGGTCCGGATGAGCGGGGTGATCACCCCGGCGGCGGCGAGCGAGGCACTGGCGCTGCTCGAGGTGGACGACCTCGGCCTCGATCGCCTGGACCGGGAGATCCTGCGGGTGGTCTGCGCGCGCTTCGACGGGGGCCCGGTCGGCCTCTCGACACTGGCGATCGCGGTGGGGGAGGAGCGGGACACGATCGAGGACGTCTACGAGCCGTACCTGCTCCAGCTCGGGATGCTCAAGCGGACGCCGCGGGGGCGGGCGGCGACCTCCCGGGCCTGGGCCCACCTGGGGCTCGAGGGGCCGCGGGACGGGCAGCGGCTGTTCTGATTGCCCGGG
>JAXDHK010000119.1:0-3120 GCA_034664545.1 Solirubrobacteraceae bacterium | reverse complement strand
ACGGCGAGCACCCACCGGTCGGTCGGCTCGTAGGACCCGGCGCCGGCTCCGACGTTGACCACCGTCGCGGCGCCGCCGAGGGCGGCATGGATCTGCGCCGCGATCCGGGGATCGGCGCGACGGTGATCCGCGTAGGTCCCCCCGTGTTCCTCGTAGTCAACCCGGAGCCGGTCCATCGCCCCAAGCCTAGACCCCCGGGTCAGGCTCCCGGGAGTGGATCGGCCGGGTGGAATCCTCGATGCCCCTGAGGCAGATCGCCGGCCGGCCCGGCCCGGCCCGGCCCGGCACGCGGAGCGCACAACAGTGCCATAACAAAACGATACGTATCGTTTTGCTAGGGTGGCCGCGCGATGTTCAACCCGAGACGCCCATCCGCAGCGTGGGCGAAGGAGCAAGAGACGATGCAACAGACACAGCTGGCAACCAGGGAGCTGGGCTCGACGGGGCTCGAGATCACACGGGTCGGGTTCGGGGCCTGGGCGATCGGGGGCGGTGGATGGGAGTTCGGCTGGGGGCGCCAGGACGACGATGAGTCGGTCGCCGCGATCCACCAGGCGCTCGAGCAGGGGATCAACTGGATCGATACGGCCGCCGCGTACGGGTTCGGCCATTCCGAGGAGGTGGTCGGCCGGGTCCTGCGGGGGCTGTCCGACCGGGACCGGCCCTACGTGTTCACCAAGGCCTCGCTGCTGGAGGGCCCGGCCCGGCGGGTCATCCACAGCTTGAGCCGCGAGTCGATTCTCCGGGAGGCGGCCGACAGCCTCAAGCGCCTCGGAGTCGACGCGATCGACCTCTACCAGATCCACTGGCCGATGCCGGAGGAGGACATCGAGGAGGGCTGGGCGGCGTTCGCGGCGCTCAAGGACGAGGGCCTCGTCCGGCACATCGGCGTGTCCAACTTCGACGTCGAGCAGCTCCGGCGGATCCAGGAGATCGCCCCGGTCGAGACGCTCCAGCCGCAGTACTCGCTGATCGAGCGGGACGTCGCCGCCGAGATCCTCCCGTTCGCCGAGCGCGAGGACATCGGCGTGATCGTCTACTCGCCGATGGGCTCGGGCATGCTGACCGGGGCCATGACCCGGGAGCGGATCCGGAACCTCGACGACGACGATTGGCGCCGGAGCGACGCCCGTTTCGAGGAGCCGCAGCTCTCGCGTCACCTGGCCCTCGTCGACCGGCTCAAGGCGGTCGCCGAGCGCTACGACACGACCCCGGGCGCGGTCGCGATCGCCTGGACGCTGCGCAACCCGGCCGTCGACGGCGCGATCGCCGGACTGCGCCGCCCCGACCAGGTCGACGACCTGCTCCCGGCGGCGACGCTCGAGCTCTCGGCCGCTGACGCCGCCGAGCTCGAAGGGAGGCAGTCATGACCGCGATCGGCTTCGTCGGCCTCGGAGCGATGGGCGGCCGGATCGCCGGTCGCCTGCTCGACTCGGGCCACGTCGTGTACGGGACCAACCGAACCCGAGGCAAGGCCGACCCGCTGGTCGAGCGCGGACTGATCTGGCGGGATTCCCCCCGGGAGGTGGCCGAGCAGGCCGAGGTGGTCTTCAGCATGGTGACCGACACGGCGGCGCTCGAGGCCGTGACCCGCGGACCGAGCGGCATCCTGGCCGGGGTTCGCCCGGGCACCGTCTACGTGGACATGAGTACCGTCAGTCCGGCCGCGAGCCGGGAGCTCGCCCAACGGGTCCGGGAGCTCGATGCCGTCATGCTCGACGCGCCGGTCTCGGGCAGCGTCCCGGCCGCCGAGTACGGGAGCCTCGCGATCATGGTCGGCGGCGATCCGGCGGGGTTCGCACGCGTCGAGCCGCTGATGCGCGAGCTCGGCCGGACGGTCACCCACGTGGGCGCAAACGGCCAGGCGCTGGTGATGAAGCTCGCCGTCAACATCAGCCTGGCGGTTCAGATGATCGCCTTCAGCGAGGGGGTCCTGCTCGCCGCCCGGGCCGGCATCGACACCGAGCTGGCGATCGACGTCCTGTGCTCGAGCGCGGTCGGGTCACCGATGCTCCGCCTCCGCGGCCCGCTCGTCCTCGATCGCCCGGACGAGGCCTGGTTCGATGTGCGCCTGATGGCCAAGGACGTGGACCTGGCGCTCGAGCAGGGTCGAAGCCTGGACGTCCCGCTTCCGAGCGCGGCGATCGCCGGCGAGCTGCTGGCCAGGGCTCGGATGCTCGGCTACGGGGATCAGGACATCGTCGCCCTGTTCGACGTCCTGGCGCACCTCCCCGAGCCCGAGCGAGCGGCGGCGGCCTGATGGCCCGGGACACCACGCCCCCGGCGGACGTACCTCGCCGGGGGCGCCCCCGGAGCGAGACCTCGCGCAAGGCGATCCTCCGGGCCGCCGGCGAGCTGCTCCTCGATCGGGGCCTGAGCTCGATCAGCATGGACGCCGTCGCCGACCGCGCCGGGGCGAGCAAGGCCACCATCTATCGGTGGTGGCCCTCGAAGGAGCTCCTCGCCCTCGACGCCCTGTTCAGTGAATGGGAACCGGCTCGGCCGGAGACCCACGACACCGGCACCCTCGCCGGCGACCTCCTCGCGCTCATCCGTCCCTGGGTCCGCCAGCTCGCCGCCAAGCCCTACGCGGGCGTGATATCGGCCCTCATAACCAGGGCCCAGACCGACCCGGAGTTCGCCGAGCAGTACCGGACCCGCTTCGTCGAGCCCCGCCGCGACCAGGCCCGGGCCATCTTCGCCCGGGCGATCGACCGCGGGGAGATCCCACCCGACACCGACGTCGAGGCCGCCCTCGACCTCCTATACGGCCCCATCTACCACCGGGTCCTCCACGGCCACGCCAAGCTCACCGATCGCTTCACCCGCACGATCGTCGACTACGTGGCGGCGGGCGCCGCCCGACCCGTCGAATGAGCCCGACCCCCCGCGGTCCTCTCCTCGGGTCTGACCGCCGGTCAGCCGGGGCGCGCAGACGTTGGTGCGTTCAGAACGCGGACGAGACGGAAGCGCGTGGTGGCCGTCTTCGCGCGCCGCAGGATGGCGGAGGCCAGCCTGTCGCGGAGCTCGCCCGGAAAACCGAACTCGGCGATGCGATGCGTCCCGGTCACCGGCCCATCCTGGCACCCTGCCCCCGTCAAGGCGCGAGCGTCAGCGTTC
>JAXDHK010000118.1:0-9300 GCA_034664545.1 Solirubrobacteraceae bacterium | reverse complement strand
TCGAGGTGGCAGACCACTCGTCCAGGTTCTGGGCGCTCGTCGAGTCCCGGTGCCCCGACTGGCGGGAGTCGGCGGCGTGGCTGCGCCGCCACGGGGCGGAGCTCGTCCTCTAGTCCGCGGTCAGCGTCCGGCGCAGGGCGGCCATCGGGGTCTCCCCGGCCTCGGGCTCGACCAGCCGCCGGGGCGAGCGCCCGGTGAACGCCTCGGTCGTCCCGTCGCCCCTGACGTCGACGCCGCCCCGGACCGCTGGGAGGATGCGCCCGGGCCCGGACAGCTCGGCCCGAGCGGCCACCTGGCGGGCCGCCTCGATCGTCCGGCGGAAGAACTGGACGTCCTCGCGCCGGCTGGTCCGGGCGAGCTCTTCGACCCGGCGCTCGAGAGCCTCGAGGGCGGAGTCGAGCTCGTCGAACCGGGCGCGCTCGACCTCCGGGCCGACCCGGACCTTGAGCGTCCAGCTGGCCATCCCCGCTCCGCTCAGCGCTGGTCGACCGGGAGGTAGTCGCGGTGGCGGGCTCCGGTGTAGACCTGGCGCGGCCGGGTGATCTTCTGCTCGGAGTCCTCGACGAGCTCGAGCCACTGGGCGATCCAGCCGCTGGTCCGCCCGATCGCGAACATGACCGGGAACATCGAGACCGGGAGCCCGAGGGCCTCGTAGATCAGACCGGAGTAGAAGTCGACGTTGGGATACAGCTTGCGCTGGATGAAGTAGTCGTCCTCGAGCGCGATGTGCTCGAGCTCGGTCGCGATGTCGAGGAGGGGATTGCGGCCGGTCACCTCGAAGACGTCCTCGCACGCCTTCTTGATGATCGTCGCCCGGGGATCGAAGTTCTTGTAGACGCGGTGGCCGAAGCCCATCAGGCGCTCCTTGCCGTCCTTGACTCCGGCGACGAAGGCGGGGATGTTCTCGCGCCGCTCGATCCGGCGGAGCATCCGCAGGACCGCCTCGTTGGCTCCGCCGTGGAGCGGGCCGTAGAGGGCGCCGATGCCGGCCGAGAGCGCGGTGTACGGGTCGACCCGGGCCGATCCGACGCTGCGCACGGCGCTGGTCGAGCAGTTCTGCTCGTGGTCGGCGTGGAGGATGAAGAGGACGTCGAGGGCGCGCTCTATACGGGGATCCGGCTCGTATTTGATCTCCGTCATCTTGTAGAGCATCGAGAGGAGGTTGCCCGAGTAGCCGAGGTCGTTGACCGGATAGACGTAGGGCTGGCCGAGGGCGTGGCGATAGGCGAAGGCGGCCAGGGTCGGCATCTTGGCGATCAGCCGGATCGTCTGGATCTCCCGGTTCTGGCGGTCCTGGATCTCGTTGGCGTCGGGGTAGAAGGTGGAGAGGGCGCCGACCGAGCCGAGCAGCATGCCCATCGGGTGGGCGTCGTGGCGAAAGCCCTGCATGAAGCGCTTGACGTTCTCGTGGACGAAGGTGTGGATGGTGATCTGGTGGGTCCACTGCTCGAGCTCCGGGGCGGTGGGGAGCTCGCCGAAGATGAGGAGGTAGGCGACCTCGAGGTAGGTCGACTTCTCGGCCAGCTGCTCGATCGGGTAGCCGCGATACTCGAGTAGGCCGCGCTCGCCGTCGAGGAACGTGATCGCGCTGCGGCAGGAGGCGGTGTTCAAGAAGGCGGGGTCGTAGCCCATCAGGCCGAAGTCGTCGTCGGAGACCTTGATCTGGCGGAGATCGAGCGAGCGGATCGTCCCGTCCTCGATCGGGAGCTCGTAGGTCCGCCCGGTTCGGTTGTCGGTCACCGTGAGGGTCTCGCTCCGGCCGTCGGGGCCGTCTTGGGGAGTGGCCATCAGTCCTCCTGTCGCCGGGCGATCAACATCTTCTGCCCTCGATTATGAGCCACGCGGGCCGTAGCGGCTCTCCGTCGCCTCGATCTGGCCCTGGTAGCGGCTGCCGAGGTCGGCGTGGCCGTAGGGGCGCAGGGCCGGGGCGTCGAGCGCCATGAACGAGAGCTGGGCGATCGGGAGGCCGGGGTAGAGCTTGATCGGGACCCGGGTCAGGTTGTTCAGCTCGAGCGTGAGCGTGCCCTTCCAGCCGGGGTCGCAGAACCCGGCGGTGGCGTGGACGATCAGGCCGAGGCGGCCGAGGCTGGACTTGCCCTCGATCCGGGCGACGACGTCGTCGGGGAGCTCGATGTGCTCGAGCGTCCGCCCGAGGCAGAACTCGCCGGGGTGGATGACGAACGCCTCGCCGTCGGCGACGTCGATCTGCTCGGTCAGGTTGCTCGGGGGATCGCGGAGGTCGATCGCCGAGGTCCGGTGGTTGTGGAAGACCCGGAAGGTGCCCCCGAGGCGCAGGTCGACGCTGGCCGGCTGGACGAGGTGGGGATCCCACGGATCGATTCGGATCCGACCGGTGCCGACGAGGCGGATGATCGTTCCGTCGGAGAGGACGCAGGCGGCGGTCGGGCTCACGACTCGATTCTCACAGCTTGACCCGGCCGGCGGGGATCCGCCGGGGGGAGGCGGCCCGGGCTAGTGCTCGACGCGGCGGCCGCGGGCGAGAACCGTCCGGACGCGGGCCGGGGGCGGGGGGGCCGGGGCGCCGTGGGGGCCGCGACGGGGGCGGCGGGGGAGCGGGGGCCGGGGGTGATGGCGGCGCTGGCGGCTTCCGCCGTCGTCCTCCTTGGCCACCGGCTCCTCGACGTCGTCCTGCTGGATCGCCCACCAGACGAGCCAGAGCAGCCCGGCGATCGGGAGCTTGAGGATGAGCATCAGATAGATGAACGTCCAGGTCATTCCGGCGTCGATCCTACTACCCGCCCGGAGCGATCGCCAGCCCGGCTTTGATCCGTGGGGAGCCCTGGTGCGCACCGCCTGAAGCGGGCCATGACCGGAGGCACCGCCTCCGCCGGCACGAATCCAAGCGAAGGAGCAGAGCATGCCACACGGGATCAACCTCGAGGAGATCGACATCGACGGGGCCGTTCGGGACGCCCGGGAGTCGGCGATCGCGGGCCTGGACGCCGGTGACACCCGGGCGTCGTTCCTGCGGAAGATGGGCGTCGGGACGGCCGGGGTGTTCGGCGGCGGAGCCCTCATCTCGACCCTGGCGCCGTCGGCCTTCGGGGCGAGCTCGCACGGCCGCCCGCCGGCGGCGTTCGGAGCCGGGGACATCGGCATCGCCAACTACGCGCTGACCCTCGAGTACCTCGAGGCCGAGTTCTACAAGGAGGCGGCGGCCAACATCGCCTTCACCAACCCGTCGCTGCGGGGCTTCGCCCGGACCGTGGCCCGGGACGAGGCGGCGCACGTCGCGGCGATCAAGGGCCTCCTCGGAAGCAAGGCGGTCAAGTCCCCGAGCTTCAACTTCGGCAAGGCGACGACGGACGAGGCGATGTTCGGAGCGACGGCCAAGGTGCTCGAGAACACCGGCGTGGGCGCGTACTTCGGCCAGGGCTTCAACATCAAGTCGGCGAAGATCCTGAAGTTCGCGATCTCGGTGCTGACCGTCGAGGCGAGGCACGCCGGGGCGATCGGCCTGCTGCTCGACCCGACCGGGTCGGGGATCTCCCCGAGCGGGGCCTTCGACAAGCCGCTGACGGCGGGCAAGGTGCTGAGCGCGGTCAAGGGGACGGGCTTCATCGTGACGAGCGGCGGGACGAAGTACTCGGGCTGAGCCTTCGGCTCGAACCGGCGTTGGAGGCGGGGGCCCGATCGGGCCCCCGCTTGCGTGATCCGGTGGGGGTCCGGGAAGCGAAGAACCAGCATGACCAATCACGCTCGTCTCCCCCTCGCGCTCGGCGTCCTGGCCGCCGTCACCGCCGCCCCGGCCGTGGCCAGTCCGGCCGTCCGGACGGCGTCGACCGCCGTCGTCAAGCTCCAGAACGTCAGGATCCACCCGAGCCGTCTGGTGATCGGTGCGGGCGGGCGCGTGACCTGGAAGTTCCTGGACGCCCCGATCATGACCGAGCACACGGTCACCCCGGTGAGCCGGGCCGGGGGCCTGCGCTTCAAGGGCACGGGGGCGCACATGTCGGGGAGCTACTCGGTGACCTTCGCCAAGCGCGGGACCTACTACTACGAGTGCACGATCCATCCGGGCATGCAGGGCCGCATCGTCGTACGCTGACCGGGGCGGGCTCTGCGAACATGACGGGATGAGCCGCGGGCGAGGCAGAGCTCCGAGGCCCCGGGACCGAGCACGCCGCTTCGGAGCCGTTTCGGGTGGGTCGGCCAGGTGAGCGGGGGGGAGATCGGGCTTGTCGTCTCGGTGTTCCTGGCCTGCGCGGTCGAGGCGGTCGAGGCGCTGACCATCGTGCTCGCGGTCGGCGTCACCCGGAGCTGGTCCTCGGCCCTCTACGGGGTCGGGGCGGCGACGGTGGCCCTGGCCGTGGTGGTCGCCGGCCTCGGGCCGGCGCTGACGTCCCTGCCGATCGACGTGCTGCGGCTCGGGGTCGGGGGGCTCCTGCTCGTGTTCGGCCTCCAGTGGCTGCGCAAGGCGATCCTCCGGGCCGCGGGCCTGAAGGCGCTCCACGACGAGGAGGCGGCCTTCGCCGGGCAGGTGGCCGCGGCCCAGGTGGCCGGGGGGGCCGGGCGGGGCTTCGACGGCTACGCGTTCGCGATCTCCTTCAAGGGCGTCCTCCTCGAAGGCCTCGAGGTCGCGTTCATCGTCCTCACCTTCGGGGCCAACCAGCACCGGGTCGGCCTGGCCGGGGTGGCGGCCGCGGCCGCGGTCGGGGCGGTGGTGGCCGGGGGGGTCGCGGCGCGGGCGCCGCTGTCGCGGGTCCCGGAGAACACGATGAAGTTCGCCGTCGGCCTGATGCTGACCACGTTCGGAACCTTCTGGGGGGCCGAGGGGGCGGGGGCGAGCTGGCCGGGGGCGGACTCGGCCCTCCTCGGCCTGATCGCCGTCTACGCGGCGGTGTCGGTGATCCTGGTCGCCGCGCTGCGCCGCCGGCAGGATCGGGTGCGGGCCGGCGAGGCTCCGCTGGCCGGTGTCGTGGAGGGCGCGTGAGGCGCGCCGGGGCGGCGGGGGCGGACGGGTGAGGCGGATCGACGCGGCCGGCCGGGGGGTCTGGGACTTCGTGGTCGGCGACGACTGGCGGACGGCGCTGGGCGTGGTGGTGGGCCTCGGGGTGACGGCGCTCGTCGCCCAGACCACCGTGGCGGCCTGGTGGGTGCTCCCCGTCGTCGTCGGGGCCCTGCTCGGGCGCTCGCTCTGGCGCGCCGCCCCCTGACCGGCGGCGGTTCCGGGCTGGCGCGCCGCCCCCCGGCCCGCGGCCGCCGCGTTCTGTCGGACGGCCCTGCCACCCCTTTGGCGCGCGCCGCCTCGCCGGGGTGGCTGGCCCCCGGGCCTCAGCTGCGCAGGGCGAGGGGTGAGTCGCTGAAGTGCATCATCCGCTCGAGCTGGCCGACCCGGGCGGCGATCTCCTCGCCGGTGAGCCGGGCGACCCGGTCGGTGCCGAACTCCTCGACGTTGAACGAGGCGATCACGGTGCCGTAGGCCATGGCCCGGCGGAGCATCTCCTGGGAGCGCTCCTCGCCGGGGTGGGCGGCGATGTAGCCGACGAACCCCCCGGCGAAGGTGTCGCCGGCGCCGGTCGGGTCGACCACCGTCTCGAGCGGGAAGGCGGGCATCTGGAAGTAGTCGTCGGCGGTGATCAGGGCGGCTCCGTACTCGCCGAGCTTGGCGACGACGACGCTCGGCCCGCCCCAGGAGAGGACCTCGCGGGCGGCCCCGACGAGCTTGGCCCGGCCGGTGAGCTGGCGGAGCTCGGCGTCGTTGAGGATCAGGCAGTCGACCATGCCGATCGTCTCGACCAGGGAGTCCCGGGCGATGTCGATCCAGAGGTTCATCGAGTCGAGGGCGACGAAGCGGGCGTCCTCGCACTGGCGGCGGACCTGGCGCTGGAGGTCGGGGACGATGTTGGCGAGGAAGAGGACCTCGCTGGCCCGGGAGGCGTCGGACAGCTTGGGGTCGAAGTGCTCGAACACGTTGAGCTGGGTGTCGAGCGTCTCGCGCTCGTTGAAGTCCCAGCTGTACTCGCCCTTCCAGAAGAAGGTCCTCCCCCCGGGGACGTGCTCGACGTCGGAGACGTCGATGCCCCGGGTCCGCAGGACGGCGAGCTCGGGGTCGCCGAAGTCGTCGCCGACCGGGCCGACGACGCGGACCTCGTCGAAGAACGAGGCGGCGAGGGCGAAGTGCACGGCGGCCCCGCCGAGCATCTTCTCGCGGGCGCCCGAGGCGGTCTTGACCGCGTCGAAGGCGATCGATCCGACGACTGTTACCGGCATGCTCGGTCCTTCGGGTAGGTGGAACCTCCAGGGCGGGCGAAGCGTACCGGGCGTCGCCAGGGTCGAGACGCGCGGGCTCCGGGGGCGGAGGGCGATCGGGATTCCCGGCCGAACGACTACCCTGGGGCTAGATGCGTACGATTTCGATGCGGGGGTATGGTGGTCCAGAGCGAGTTGGTAATGGCGAGCTTCGCTGATCTCGGGTTGTCCGAGCCGTTGCTCGAGGCGCTTCGCGACGTGGGCTACGAGTCGCCGAGCCCGATCCAGGAGGAGGCGATCCCGCCGATGCTGGCCGGTCGCGACGTGATCGGGCAGGCCCAGACCGGGACGGGGAAGACGGCGGCGTTCGGGCTGCCGATCATCGAGTACATCGACCCGACGCTCCGGGAGGTCCAGGCGCTCGTCCTGACCCCGACGCGCGAGCTCTGCATCCAGGTCACCCAGGCGATCCGGACCTACGGGGCGACCCGGGGGGTCGACGTGGTGGCCGTCTTCGGCGGGGCGCCGATCCGCACCCAGCAGGCGCAGCTGCGCGCCGGGGGGCACGTGGTCGTCGGGACCGTCGGGCGGGTGCTCGACCTGATCTCCCGCCACTCGCTGGTGCTCCACGACTGCCGGTTCGTCGTGCTCGACGAGGCCGACGAGATGCTCGACCTGGGCTTCCTCGAGGATGTCGAGAAGATCCTGTCGCTGACGCCGAACAGCCGCCAGACCGCGCTCTTCTCGGCGACCATGCCGCCCCCGATCCGGGCCCTGGCCGACGCCTACCTCTACGACCCGCTGATCGTCAAGGTCGCGGCGGCGACGCTGACCATCGACACCGTCGAGCAGTTCCAGCTCCCGGTCGAGACCCGGGAGAAGGCGACCAAGCTGGTCGAGGTGCTCGAGGCCGAGCGCCCGGACCAGTCGATCATCTTCGCCCGGACTAAGATCCGGACCGACCAGCTCTACCGGACGCTGCGCGACAAGGGCATGAACGTCAAGGCGCTCCACGGCGACCTGACCCAGGGCCAGCGCGACGGGGTGATGCTGGCCTTCAAGGGCGGGCGCGTGCCGCTGCTCGTGGCCACCGACGTCGCCGCCCGGGGGCTCGACATCACGACGGTCACCCACGTCATCAACTACGACGTCCCCACGAGCCCCGACACCTACGTCCACCGGATCGGCCGGACCGGGCGGATCGGGGCCTCGGGCCGGGCCATCACCTTCGTCGAGGACCGCCAGCGCCGGGAGATGGAGGCGATCGAGCGCCACATCGGCATGTCGATCGCTCCGTGGTCGGTCGGGGCGAGGACGGACACCGGCCAGGTGACCAAGAAGCCGCGCCGCCACGACAAGCCCCACGTCCGCCGGGCCGCCGACGAGCCCCAGGTGCGCCTGGTGGCGAGCGGGGGGAGCGCCGAGGGCATCGAGGTGGCCGACATCGTGGCCGCCATCACCCGGGCGACGGGCCTCGACGGAGAGGCGGTCAGCGACGTCAAGCTCCTCGAGCGGTTCGCGATCCTGAGCGTCCCGGCCGCCGAGGTCGAGCGCGTCCTCGAAACGGTCAGCGGCGAGCGGGTCCGCGGCCACGAGCTGCGCCTCGAGCGCGTGCAGGCCTAGCCCCGCCCGTTCGACCGGCCGCGCCCGGCCCGGCCCGCCCGGGCATGTTCGACACCCAAGAGGAGATGAGCCGATGTCCAGCGCCACGATCAACACGTCGGAGGGTTCGATGGAGTTCGAGCTGTTCGACGCCGACGCCCCGAAGACGGTCGGGAACTTCCGCAACCTGGCCGGGAGGGGCTTCTACGACGGCCTGATCTTCCACCGGGTGATCAAGGACTTCATGATCCAGGGCGGGTGCCCGGAGGGAACCGGGACCGGTGGTCCCGGCTACAAGTTCGAGGACGAGTTCAACCACCACAAGATCGTCCGGGGGGCGCTGGCCATGGCCAACTCCGGTCCGAACACCAACGGCTCGCAGTTCTTCATCGTCACCGCCGACGCCTGCCCGTGGCTGGACGGCAAGCACACGGTCTTCGGTCAGCTCAAGTCGGGTGAGGAGGTCGTCAACGCGATCGAGGCGATCCAGACCGACGGCCGGGACCGCCCGACCCAGCCGATCACGCTCGACTCGGTCGACCTGGCCGACTGAGCCGGTTCCCGGGCGGCCTCGGGCGAAGGGCCGGGTCGGGCCGGACTGGCCGGACGCGGGCCGGGGCCACCCACCCCGGGCGGGCGGGCGTAGGCTCCATCGGGTGACTTGCTCTCGCCGCGACCGTCCTGGGGCCTCGGGGCGGAGGTCCTGATGCCGGTCGTCCTCGCCCACGTCGCCGGGGCGCTCGCCCCGGTCCAGCTCGTGGTTCCCGGGCTCCTGGCCGTCGCCTACGCTCGGCGTGCGCTGACCCTCGAGCGCCAGGGGCGCCGGGTGGCGCCGGCCCGTCAGGCGTCCTTCTACGGGGCCCTGGTCCTGATCGTCGCCACCCTGATCTCGCCGCTCGGCCACATCTCGGACGAGCTCTTCTCGGTGCACATGATCGAGCACCTGCTGATCGCCGACATCGGGGCGCTCCTGCTCGTGCTCGGCCTGACCGGGCCGCTGCTCGCTCCGGTGCTCCGGATCCGGGCGATCGACCGGCTGCGGGTGCTCGCCCACCCCGCGGTCGCGCTCCCCCTCTGGGCGCTCGACCTCCTCGTCTGGCACCTCCCGGTGCTCTATCAGGCCGCCCTCCACCACTCGGGCCTCCACGCCGTCGAGCACGCGATGTTCATCGGCTTCGGCATCAACATGTGGATGCCGCTCTTCGGCCCGCTCCCGATGCCGTCGTGGTTCGGCAGCGCCTGGCGGCTCGGGTACATCCTGGGGGTCCGACTGATCGGCGCGGTCCTGGCCAACGTGTTCGTCTGGTCGGGCACCGTCTTCTACCCGGCCTATCGCGCCGGCGAGCGCTACTGGGGCCTCGACCCGATCTCAGACCAGGTGGCGGCGGGGGCGGTCGTGATGGTCGAGGGCTCGATCCTCACCCTGATCCTCTTCGCCTGGCTCTTCCTCCGGGCGGCGCGTCAGGGCGAGGAGCGCCAGGCGCT
>JAXDHK010000117.1:0-6306 GCA_034664545.1 Solirubrobacteraceae bacterium | reverse complement strand
CCGGCGTGCTCCTGCTCGAACGTGGTCTTGCAGCCGGGGCGGCAGAAGTAGAACGTCTCGCCCTCGTACTCGGTCCGAGGGGTGTCCTCGATCACGGCGACGGTCATCCCGCAGACGGGATCGACGGCGATCTCGGGGGCGAGCGTACCGGGGCCGGCGGGGACCGGGGTGTAGGACCCGCCGCGGCGAACGGCGATCAGTCGGGCCAGGATCGACAGGCCGATCTCGGCGGGGGTATGGGCTTCGATCTCGATGCCGGCCGGAGCCTCGAGCTCGGACAGGAGCTGATCGGAGACCCCGTCGGCCCGGAGCTCGTCGACGAGGCCGGCGGCCCGCTTGGGGCTGGCGACGAGGCCGACGTACGGAAGGTGGGCCTCGAGGCCCTGGCGGACCGTCTCGAGCTCGTCGCGCCCGTGGGCGGCGACCACGAGGCCGAGATCGCCGGGAGCCGTATCGAGCACGCCGCGGGGAACGCGGACGATCTCGAGGCCGAGCTCGGGCGCCAGACGCTCGATCGCCCCGGCGATCGGGGTCGATCCGACGAGGTGGACCCGGGGGAGCGGGAGCCGGGGCTCGAGGAAGACCTCGATGGCGCCGCCCGAGAGGCACGGGTTCTGGACGGTCACCGACCCCTCCTCGCTGGCCATCTCCTGACCCGGACCCTCCTCCTCCTCCTCCCCATCCTCGGCGCCGGAGTCGGCGTCGGGAAGGATCTTGAGGAGGATGGGCTCACCGGACTCGAGGACCTTGAGCGAGTAGAGCCGGACGCTGTGCTCGGCACAGACGCCGCCGACGAACCCGTCGATCTTCCCATCGCTGGTGATGAGCGCGACGTTCCCGGCCTGCACGCTCGTCGGACGCTGGGCGCGCACGACCGTGGCGGTCACGAACGACGCGCCCTGCGCGGCGAGCGTCTCGGCTCGCCGCGCAAGGGCGTCGGTGATCACTGCGGTGGCTCGGCGCGGCCCTGCATGGCGGCCCAGTTACGGGCCGGGTTGCACGGCATGTCCATGTGCTTGATGCCGAGCGGGAGCATCGCGTCGATGACCGCGTTGACGATGCACGGCACCGATCCGACGTTCGGCGACTCGCCGACTCCCTTGGCCCCGATCGGGTGGTGGGGGCACGGGGTGACCGTCTCCCCGAGCTCCCAGTCCGGGCACTCGAGCGCCGTCGGGATGAGGTAGTCCATCATCGACCCGTTGAGGCAGTTGCCCTGCTCGTCGAAGGAGATCAACTCCATCAGCGCGATCCCCAGGCCCTCGGCGAGTCCGCCGTGGATCTGGCCGTCGACGACCATCGGGTTGATCCGGACGCCGCAGTCGTCGACCGCGATCAGGCGGCGGACGACGGCGTGGCCGGTCTCGCGGTCGAGGTCGACCACCGAGATGTACGCCCCGTACGGGTAGGTCAGGTTCGGCGGGTCGTAGATCACCTGAGCGTCGAGACCGCCCTCGAGTCCGGCCGGCATCGGCGCGCCGCTGTAGGCCCGGGATGCGATGTCCTCGATCAGGGCACCCTTCTCCGGGTCACCCTTGACGTACCAGCGGCCCTTCTCCCAGGCGAGGTCCTCGGGCCTCGTCTCGAGCATGGTCGCCGCGATCAGGCGGGCCTTGTCGCGGACCTTCCGGGACACGACGGCGACCGCCGCCCCGGAGACCGGGGTCGAACGGCTCCCGTAGGTGCCGAGCCCGTACGGCGACTTGTCGGTGTCCCCGTGGCGGACGGTGATGTCCTCCGGCGGGATCCCCAGCTCCTCGGCGACGATCTGGGCGAACGTCGTCTCGTGGCCCTGGCCCTGGGTCTGGGCGCTGATGCTGACCACGGCCTTGCCCGACGGGTGGACCCGAAGGTCGGCGCCGTCGTTCATGGCCAGCCCGAGGATGTCCATGTGCTTGCGCGGACCGGCGCCGACGCCCTCGGTGAAGAACGTCGCGCCGATGCCCATGAGCATGTTGTCGCCCCGGGCCCGCTTCTCGGCCTGCTCCTTGCGGAGCTCGTCGTAGCCGGCGAGATCCATGGCCACGCGCATCGTCTCCGCGTAGTTGCCGGAGTCGTAGGTCCAGCCGGTCGTGGTCTCGTAGGGGAACTGCTCGGGCCGGATGAAGCTCCGCATCCGGAGGTCGATCGGGTCGACGCCCATCTCGATGGCCAGGGCATCGACCATCCGCTCGACGAGGTAGACGGCCTCGGTGATCCGGAAGGAGCACCGGTAGGCCACGCCGCCGGGCGCCTTGTTGGTGTAGACGGCCTTGACGTTCACGTGCGAGGCCTCCAACGTGTACGACCCGCACACGATGTGGAAGAAGCCGGCCGGGAACTTGGTCGCCTGGGCGGTCGAGTCGAACGCACCGTGGTCGGCGATCACGTCGACCCGGAGACCGGTGATCCGTCCGCCCTTGGAGCACATCTGCGAATGCATGATGTAGTCGCGGGCGAAGCTGTCGCAGATCAGGTTCTCCGAGCGATCCTCGATCCACTTGACCGGGCAGCCGGCGACGATCGAACCGGCGATCGCGCAGACGTACCCCGGATAGACCGGGACCTTGCCGCCGAAGCCGCCGCCGATGTCCGAGCAGATGATCCGGATCATGTGCTCGGCAAGTCCCGCCACCTGGGCGTAGACCGTGCGGTGGGCGTGGGGGGCCTGGTTGCCGTTGTAGATGTTCAGCTGGCCGGTGTTCGGGTTGAAGTCGGCGATCATCCCGCACGTCTCGAGCGGGGCCGGGTGGCACCGGGGGTAGATGATGTCCCGGGTGACCACGGTGTCCGCCGCGGCGAAGACCCGGTCGGTGGCCGCCTTGTCGCCGGCCTCCCAGTTCGGGCTGGCCAGGTTGTCGCGCTGACCGACCTTGTCGTCGCGGATCAGCGGGGCATCCGCGTCGAGCGCCTTGCGGGCGTTGACGACGACCGGGAGCGGCTCGTACTCGACGTCGATGAGGGTGACGGCGTCGCGTGCCGAGTACTCGTCGAGGGCGATGACGAAGGCGACCTCCTGATGCTGGAAGCGGACCTTGTCGCCCGCGAGCACGGCCTGCGTGTCGTAGGAGATGGTCGGCATCCAGGCGAGGCCGAGCGTCTCGAGGTCCTTGGCGGTGATGACCGCCGCGACCTTGGGATGCGCGAGCGCCGCCGAGGTGTCGATCGAGACGATCTTGGCGTGGGCGTAGGGGCTGTGGAGGATCGCTCCGTGCACCATCCCGGGAAGCCGGATGTCGTCGAGGTAGCGGCCCTGGCCGCGGATGAAGCGGGCGTCTTCCTTGCGCTTCAGGCGCCCGAAGCCGATGGGCCGCTCCGTGCTTGCGCTCGGAAGGTTCTCCGTAACTGTTGCCATGCTCAACTCCCCTGGGTCGGGGCGCCCTCGTACTCGGCCGCCCATCGAACTGCAGAAACGATGTTCTTGTAGCCGGTGCACCGACAGATCGCACCCGAGATAGCCATACGGATCTCGGCCTCGGTTGGATCAGGATTCTCATCCAGAAGCGCCCGCGTGGTCATCAGCATCCCCGGAGTGCAGAAGCCGCAGTGAAGGGCGTGCATCTCGTGGAACCCGGCCTGGATCGGATCGAGCTGGCCGTCAACCTCGAGGCCCTCGACGGTCGAGACCTCATGGCCCTCGGCCATGACCGCGAGCATCGTGCACGACTTGGTCGGCTGGCCGTCGAGCTGGATGACGCAGGCCCCGCAGTTGGACGTGTCGCAGCCCCAGTGGGTCCCGGTGAGGTTGGCGACGTCGCGGATGAAGTGGAGCAGGAGGAGCCGCGGCTCGATGTCGCCGGAGTACGGCGTCCCGTTGATGTTGATCGTGACGTTGGGCATGTTCAGGCCTCCTGGCCGACCGCGCGGGCCGCCGCCCGACGGAGAGCGCGTTTGGTGAGCACGCCAGCGAGGTGGCGCTTGTAGTCGACCGGTCCGCGGCCGTCGGAGCTCGGCGAGGTGGCCTCGGCGGCCATGGAGCCGGCCTGGGCGAACACGTCCTCCGACGGCTGCTTCCCGCGGAGGAACGCCTCGGCGTCGGTCGCGTGGATCGTCGTGGGCCCGACCGCGCTGAGGCCGATGCCGGCGTCGGAGATGGTGCCCCGCTCGATCCATACGGCGGCGCACGCGGCGGCGATCGCCCAGTCCCCGGCCCGGCGCTCGACCTTCTCATGGGCGCTCCCCCCGCCCGAGCGGATGGGGATGCGGATCTCGGTGACCATCTCGGCCGCGCCGACCGCGGTCGTGTACGGCCCGACGTGGAACTCCTCCATCCCGACGACGCGCTCGCCGCCGCTCCCGCGGATCACGGCGCTGGCCTTGAGGGCCGAGCAGACGGCCGAGAGGTCCTCGGCCGGATCGGCCTGGCAGAGCGAGCCGCCGATGGTGCCGCGGTTGCGGACGACCGGGTCGGCGATCACGAGTTCGGCGTCGTGGAAGCACGGGAAGTGCTCGCGCAGAAGGTCCGACTTGAGGAGGTCGACGTGCCGTGTCATCGCCCCGATGAGGATCTCGTTCCCCTGCTTCTTGATGTACGAGAGCTCGGTCAGATCGTTGATGTCGATCAGGTGCTCGGGGTTGGCGAGGCGGAGCTTCATCATCGGCAGCAGGCTGTGCCCGCCGGCGATGATTCGCGCGTCGTCACCGAGGCTCTCGAGGGACGCGATCGCGCCCTCGACGCTCGTGGCGCGCTCGTACTCGAATGGTCCCGGGGTCTGCAAGTGCTACTCCTTTGGTCGAAAGAGCCTGATTTTCATGTTCGCACGCTCGGATCGGACAAGTCAAGGAGACCGGCGGGCGCCTTCCCGACCGGTGCGACCGGGGTCAGGATCGCGGCTTCGGAGCCGGATCCAAGGGTCGATCGGGGGCGTCTCGGCGGGCAGCCGCGGCGTTCGGCCGAGTCCTCAGGTCCTCGGCAGCGTGCCGGCGACCCAGGCCGGGGGGCCGTCCTCGGGATGCTCGCGCTTCCAGATCGGGGCCTGGGCCTTGACCGCGTCGAGGAGGGCCCGGGCCCCGGCGAACGCCTCGGAGCGGTGGGCGGCGGAGACGGCGACGACGACGCTCGGCTCCCCGAGCGGGACGGTCCCGGTCCGGTGGGCGACGGCGACCGCGGCGAGTCCGTGCTCGGCCGCGGTGGCCGCGGCGAGCCGGGCGATCTGCTCCCGGGCCATGTCGGCGTAGGCCTCGTACTCGAGCGACGGAACCTCCCGGGTCGTGCCGACGAAGACGACCGTGGCCCCGGTGCTCGGATCGGCGACGAGCCGGCGGACGGCGTCGACGTCGAGGTCCTCGCCGGTGACCTCGGCCAGGCGCACCCGGTCCGCGGTCAGGGCAGCCGGGTCGGGGGCCCCGCCGCTGACCGGGGGGACGAGGGCGAGCTCGTCGCCGGGGAGGAGCCGCTGCTCGCGGGCGGCGTATTCGCGCCCGACGGCGACGACGAACGGGGCGTCCTCGGGCAGTCCGCTGAGGGGTCCGCGGCGGAGGGCGGCGATGGCGTCGTGGACGGTGGCGCCGTCGTCGAGGGAGAGCTCGAGCGTCCCGGCGCCGGCCTGCTCGCGCAGGATGGCGAATAGTCGGACGGTAACATCCATGTACATATGGTACGACCGATCGAGGACCAGCGGCTGACCCATCTCGACGCCCGGGGCCGGGCGACCATGGTCGACGTGGGCGCCAAGCCGGAGACCGACCGGGTGGCCGTGGCCCGGGCGGTGGTCCGGATGTCGCCGGAGACGGCGGCGGCCGTGGCCGCCGGGGACGCCCCGAAGGGGGACGTCGTCTGCACGGCCCGGCTGGCGGCGATCCAGGCGGCCAAGCGGACCGACGAGTGGATCCCGCTCGCCCACACGCTCGCGCTCCAGTCGGTCGGCGTCGAGATCGAGGTCGATCCCCCGGAGGGGACGGTGACGATCACGACCACGGCGCATGTTTTTGCCCGGACCGGGGTAGAGATGGAGGCTATGGTCGGATCGGCCGCCGGAGCCCTGTGCGTCTACGACATGGTCAAGGGCCTCGAGCGCGGAGTGAGGATCGAGCGGGTTGAGCTGCTCGAGAAGCGCGGCGGCCGGTCGGGCACCTGGAGGCGCGACGAGAACTTGGAGGAGCGATGACCCTCACTGAAGCCATGACGACGACCGAGCCCCACCGGGCCGGGCCGGACGCGGGCCGGGAGCCGCTGATGGATGGCCACGGCCGGGCGATCGGCGACGTCCGGATCTCGGTGACCGACCGGTGCAACTTCCGCTGCCAGTACTGCATGCCGGCCGAGGGGCTCCCGTGGCTCGAGCACGACAAGGTGCTGAGCTTCGAGGAGATCGCCCGGTTGGTGGG
>JAXDHK010000116.1:0-18401 GCA_034664545.1 Solirubrobacteraceae bacterium | reverse complement strand
GCCGGGCTCCCCGCCGGCGGGGCCGGTGGCGGCTGCCCCCGCCGCGGGCCTGGGAAGTTGTCGACGGGCGCCTGCGCCCGGTCCGGCGCTCGCCGCCGCCACGCCTCCCGCCGCCCCGGCGCCGGCGCCGGCGCCGATCGGCCCGGGTCGCCGGGCCGGGGGCGGCCGAGACGAAGCCGGCCGAGCCGGTCGGACCGGCCGACGAACCCGAGCCGCCGCCCCCGCCGCCCCCGCCGCCCGAGGTCCGGTCGCCGGAGCCGGGTGAGCCGGGCCTGTCCGCGCCATCCCCGCTCGACCCCGAGCCGGATCCCACCGGGCCGAGGCGAGGAAGGCAAGACGGGGACGCCCGAGCTCGGCGGTGGGTCGTTGCCGGGCTGCTCGCCTGGCTGGTGAGCGCCGGCCTCCTGTTCAGCGCGGTTCGCGACCTCCAGCCCCGCTACCTCGAGGCCGTGACCCCGGCGATCGCCGCGGCCATCGGCATCGCCGGGGCCGGGCTCGTGCGCCGAGCCGACCGCCGGGGAACCGCCCTCCTCCTCGGGCTCGCCCTCGGGGGGAGCATCGCGTTCGCCATGGCCGTGGGGAGCGTCCCGGACGCGGCCCTGAGCGTCTGCGTGATCGCCGGAGTCGTGGCCGGGATCCTCCTCCTCGCCGGGGCGCTCCGGGCCCCGACCGGTCGCCTCCGACGGGGGTGGCTGGCCGGGCTGGGCGTGGCGTGCGCGGCGACGATCCTCGCCCCCCCGATCGGCGTGTCGATCGACCTGGTCGACGCCAACGCCACCGCCGCGGGGATGATGGGGTCGGGGGCCGAGTTCGCTCCGTACCTCCACGCCCACCGCCACGGCGCCTACTACGAGGTGGCGAGCTCGAGCGTCTACGGGGTGGCGACCCTGGTCGTCGAGGACGCCCAGCCGGTGCTCGTGCTCAACGACTTCCACGGACCGCTGGTGAGCCTGGCGAAGCTCCAGCAGCTGGTCGAGCTCCGGGCGGTCCGCCACATCATCATCAGCCGGCCCTGCGTCACCGGGACCCACTGCCCGGACACGACGCAGTGGTCGCTCAAGCACGCTCGGGAGGTCATCCGGGGAGGCCTCTACGAGTACATCCTCCCGCTGAGCCTCTCCCCGAAGGAGGCGTGCGCGACCGCGGCGCGCCGCCGGCTCTACCCCTGCGGGCCTCCGGTGAAGCTCGCCGTCCCGGCATCGGTCGGGCCCGCGATCGGCCAGCCGCCGGCCGGCCGGCCGGCGCCGCGCCCACCCACGCCGATCCATCCGGCGGCGGCCCGGCCGGCACCGGCTCGCCCATCGCCGCGACCGGGGTCGGGGGGTCGGTAGCCCCCTCAAGCACCGTCGACAGGAGGCCGATGGAGCCCCATGGGAGCACGCCTGCGCCGGAGCGCGCCCAGCCTGGTCATCGCCGGGGCGGCGGTCGCGGTGATGTCGTGGCTCGGGCTGTATGGCTTCTACTGGACCGACTACGACAACGAGGCGGCGCCGGCCTTCGCGGCCCTGGTCCACGGCCACCTGGCCCGCTTCGTCGAACTGCTTCCCGCCTACGGGGGGTCGCTCGAGCTCCGAGCGCCGTTCGCGCTGCTCACCGGCCTCCTCGGCGGCGGCGAGGTCGCCGTGTATCGCGTGGTGGCTCTCCCCTGCCTGCTGGCCGGCGCCGCCCTCGGCGTCTGGCTGGTCGCGCGAATGCGGGCCGGGGGTCACACGCGCCTCGCCCGCGGTGTCGCCCTCGGCCTGTGCGTGGCAAACCCCCTCACCCTCCGGGCGCTGGAGATCGGGCACCCGGAGGAACTCCTCGGAGCCGTGCTGTGCGTGGCCGCCGTGTTCCTCGCCGCGAAGGACCGCCCCCTCTGGGCCGGCCTGCTGCTCGGCCTCGCCGTCGCCAACAAGCAGTGGGCGCTCCTGGCCGCCGGACCTGTCCTCCTCGCCCTGCCGCGGGGCCAGTGGCGGACGATGCTCGTCGCGGGTGCGGTCGCGGCCGCCTTCCTCCTCCCGATTCTGAGTGTCCAGGCCGGCGCGAGCGCCCCCGGGCATCTGGCCGTGGCCGAGACCGGCGCGATCTTCAACCCCGAGCAGGTGTTCTGGTTCGCCGGGACGCCCGGGCAGCTCGTGGCCAACGCTCCGATCACGCACCGGCCCGGCTTCCGGAACCCCCCGTCCTGGCTGAACGGGCTCGCCCACCCCCTGATCGTCGCCCTCGGCCTCCCGCTGACCCTGCTCGCCCTGCGCCGTCGGCGGCCCGGCCGACGCGAGACCGATGCCCTTCTCCTCCTGGCCCTGCTCTTCCTCCTCCGGTGCGCGCTCGATCCCTGGGACGCGGTCTACTACCCCCTGCCCTTCGTGCTCGCCCTCCTCGGCTGGGAGGCGACGGCCCGGAGCGCCCCGCCGGTGTTCTCGTTGGCGGCGAGTGCGGCGGTGTGGGCGGTCTTCGAATGGCTGCCCGGGCGGGCCGGCGCCAACCTGATCTCGGTCACGTCGATGGCGCTCGCCCTGGCCGCGGGCATCGGGCTCGCGGGCGCCCTGTACGGTCGCCGGGGCAGCCGCGCCGGAACGGTCCGGAACGCCGGACCGAGCGCCCGGAGATCGCCGGGATCTCCCGCGATCCCGGCGTGACCATGGCTCAGTCGGCGATCAGCAACTCCTTGGTGAACCCACTCAGGACGTCGGCCCCGTCCTCGGTGACCACCACCAGATCCTCGATCCGGACCCCGACCTTCCCGGGGAGGTAGACCCCCGGCTCGACGGTCACGACGTTCCCCGCCACGAGCTCCTGGTCCCCGCCCCGGCGTGAGAGCCGGGGGCCCTCGTGGACCTCGATCCCCACCCCGTGGCCCAGTCCGTGGCCGAAGCGCTCCCCGTACCCGGCCTCCTCGATCACCGTCCGGGCCACCTCGTCGACCTCCCGGCCGGTCCGGCCCGCCCCGACCGCGCCCAGGCCGGCGAGCTGGGCCCGGAGGACGAGGTCGTAGATCTCGCGCCCGAGCTCGTCGGGCGCCCGGCCGACGGCGAACGTCCGCGTGCAGTCCGAGCAGTACCCGTCGAGGCGGGCCCCGATGTCGATCGTCACGAGCGTCCCCGGCTCGATCAGGTCCGCCCCCGGGCTGGCGTGGGGGAGCGCCCCCCGGGCTCCGGAGGCCACGATCGAGGAGAAGCTCGGCTCCTCGGCTCCGAGCCGGCGCATCTCGTGCTCGAGCTCGACCGCCACGTCCCGCTCCCGGCGGCCGGCCAGGCCGCGTTCGAGGAGCCAGGCGTAGACCGCGTCGACCAACCTGGCCGCCTCCCGGATCCGTCCGATCTCCCCGGGATCCTTGATCGACCGGAGCCGCTCCACCACACCCCCCGCCGCCACCAGCTCCGCCTCCTCGGGCGCGTGCTCGACCAGGCGAGCGTGGGCGCGGACGCTCGTCGCCGTGTCGTCGAAGCCGATCCGCCCGGCCGGGAGGGCCTTGGCCAGCGCGTCGAGGAGCTCTCCGGTGACGATCTCCCGGGCAAACGCCCCCGGGACCTCCTCGGCCGCCTGGGTCTCGTAGCGGAAGTCGGTCAGGAAGCGCCAGTCGCCGTCCCGGCCGACCAGGGCCAGGCCGTTTGACCCGGTGTAGCCGGTCAGGTAGCGGAGGTTGGCCGCCCCCCCGACGATCAGTCCGTCGAGCCCGTCC
This sequence comes from Solirubrobacteraceae bacterium, assembly GCA_034664545.1. GTDB lineage: Bacteria > Actinomycetota > Thermoleophilia > Solirubrobacterales > Solirubrobacteraceae > Palsa-513. Next base: position 14,740 of record JAXDHK010000116.1, on the reverse strand, counting down.
CCGGCCGCCAGCTCGGCCAGCCGCCCGGCCCGCCCGACCTCCGGCCGGTCTCCGTTCGCCGTGCCGGTCACTCCCCGAGCTCCCTGACCAGGCGCGCCAGCGCCTCCCGGTAGCCCTCGGGCCCCTGGCCGGTGACCGTCGCCACGCAGAGGTCGCGGACCACCGACACCCGCCGCCACTCCTCCCGGTGCTCGACCGCCGAGAGATGGACCTCGACCGTCGGGAGGCCCGCGATCTCCAGGGCGTCGCGGATCGCCCACGAGTAGTGGGTCCAGGCCCCGGGGTTGAGGAGGATGCCGTCGCACATGCCCTCGAGCCGGTGGAGGTGGTCGACGAACTCGCCCTCGGAGTTGGTCTGGAAGAAGCGCACCTCGAGGCCGAGCTCCCGGGCGAAGTCCCCGATCTGGAGCTCGAGCTCGGCCAGGGTCTGGGACCCGTAGATCTCCGGGTCCCGGCGGCCGAGCATGTTCAGGTTCACCCCGTGCATGACCTCGATCCGGTTGGCCAGCGGCGTCACGCCGACAACTCTCTCACGGCGGCCTCGAGCTCGCCAGCCCCGACCGCCACACCCGTCCGGACCTCGCCCGGCCGGTCGACGAGGACGAAGGGCACCACCCCGCCCGTGCGCTTCTTGTCCCGGGCGGTCGCCGCCACCACCGCCGCCGGGTCGACGTCCTCCATCCGGACCGGGAGGCCCTGGGCGCGCAGGAGCTCGGACACCTCCCGCCGGAGCGCGTCGCGCCCGGACAGGCGCAGCGCGGCCAGGAGGCCGAGGCCGACCGCCTCCCCGTGGCGGTAGCGCCGGTAGCCGGTGGCCGACTCGATCGCGTGACCGACGGTGTGCCCGAGGTTCAGCACCTGCCGGCGGCCCCCGTCCCGCTCGTCCTCGGCGACCACCCCGAGCTTCACCCGGGCGCACGCCGTCACCGTCTCCCCGTCGATCGGGTCCCCCCGGGCGATCCGGCGCCAGAGCTCGCCCCCGGCGATCAGCCCCGTCTTGACCACCTCGGCGTAGCCGGCCGCGAGCTCCTCGGCCGGGAGGGTGTCGAGGGTCCCGGTGTCGACGACGACCCCGGCCGGCTGGTGGTAGGCCCCGACGTAGTTCTTGGCCTCCGGGAGGTCGACGCCCGTCTTGCCGCCGTAGGCCGAGTCGACCTGGGCGACCAGCGTCGTCGGGACGTGGACGATCGGCACCCCCCGCTGGTAGGTGGCCGCGCAGAAGCCGGCCAGGTCCCCGACCACCCCACCCCCGAGTCCGACCACGTGGTCGTCCCGGGCGACCCCCTGGCGGGCCAGCTCCCGCCAGACGACCTCGGCGCTCGCCAGGGTCTTGCTCGCTTCCCCCGCCGCGATCACGATCCGCCCGGCGACCCGGCCGAGGCGGCCGAGGTAGAGCGGGCCGACGTGCTCGTCGGTGATCGCGAACCGCCGCGACCCGGACACCGGCCAGACGTCCGCCCCGAGGAGGCCGGGCCCGATCAGCACGGGGTAGTCGCCCGAGGCGCTCGTCGCCCAGAGCAGGCGCGTGCCCTTCGGCGCCCGGCCGAGCGAGTCGATCGCCGCCAGCATCCTCGCCGGGTCGGCCCGGCCCGACGCCGGGACGATGGCCCGGGCCAGGCGCTCGTACACGGGGACCCGGGCGGCGTGGAGGGCGACGAACGCCCGGCGGTCCCCGGCCAGCGGCCGTCCCCGCCGTCCGCTCGCCCGCCGCCAGGCCGTCTGGACGTCGACGTCGATCAGGACCACCGTGTGGCCCTCGAGGGCGTCGCGGACCAGCGGCGAGAGGACGCTCCCTCCGCCCAGCGACAGGGCGTCCGCCGGGTCGGCCCGGGCCAGCGCCCCGATCACCACCTCCTCCTCGAGCGCCCGGAACCCGGCCTCTCCCCGGCGGGAGAACTCCTCGGCGATCGAATGGCCGAGTCGCGCCTCGATCAGCGCGTCCGTGTCGACTGGCCGTCGCCCCCGGACGGCGGCGACGTGGCGGGCCGCGGTCGTCTTGCCGGCCCCCATGAAGCCGATGAAGACGATCGCCACGCTAGCCGGGGCGCGCCATCAGGCGCCGATCCGCTCACGGTAGGCGTGGAGGGCGCCGAGCACGTCGTCGATGTGGTCCCCGCCCAGCTTCTGGCGGTAGGCCTGGGCCAGGACGTAGGCGACCATCGCCTCCCCGACCACCCCGGCCGCCGGAACCGTGCACGAGTCGGTCCGCTCGCGGAGGGCCGCCCCCGGGGCGTGGGTGGCGATGTCGACCGACCGCAGCGGCTTGGTCAGCGTCGGGAGCGGCTTCATCGCCGCCCGGGCGATCAGCGTGTCCCCGGTCGTCATCCCCCCCTCGAGCCCCCCGGCGTGGTTGGTCTCCCGGTAGAACCCCCGCTCCGGCGAATGGAAGATCTCGTCGTGGGCCTCGGAGCCCGGCTTCCCGGCCAGGTCGAATCCCTCCCCGAGGCCGACGCCCTTGATCGCCTGGATCGAGCACAGCGCCCAGGCCAGCCGGCCGTCGAGGCGCTCCTCCCACGAGACGTGGGATCCGAGGCCGGGGATCAGGCCGTAGGCCCGGACCTCGAACACCCCGCCGAGCGACTCGTTCGCCTTGCGCTGGACGTTGATGTGGGCGACCATCGCCCGCGTCGCGTCCGGATCGAGGCACCGGACCGGCGACTCGTCGACCGAGGCGAAGCGCTCGAAGTCGAGCGGCTCGTCGTAGGCCGGGGCGTGGACGGTCCCGATCTGGACGACGTGGGAGACGATCTCGACGCCGAGGGCCCGGAGGAACTCCTTGCAGATCGCCCCCCCGGCGACCCGGGCCGCGGTCTCCCGGGCGCTCGCCCGCTCGAGCACGTCGCGCACGTCGGTCATCTTGTACTTCTGCGTCCCGGCCAGATCGGCGTGGCCCGGTCGGGGCAGGTGCACCTCGTCGATCGCCCCCTCCACCGGCCACGGGCTCATCCGCTCGGCCCAGTTCTCGTAGTCGCGGTTGGCGACCTGGAGGGCGATCGGGCTTCCGAGCGTCCGGCCGTGGCGGACCCCGCCCGTAACCTCGGCCGCATCGCGCTCGATCTTCATCCGCCCGCCCCGCCCGTGGCCGAGCTGACGGCGCCCCATGTCGCGGTTGATCGCGGTCAGGTCGAGCTCGAGGCCGGCCGGGAGCCCCTCGACCAGGCAGGTGAGGCCGGGGCCGTGGGACTCCCCGGCGGTGATCAGGCGTAGCGGGTCCATCGGTCGCACAAGCTTACGCCGAGGGGTCGGCCCGACCCGGCCCGCCCGGGGACCGACCCCCGGGGTCCAGACGTCCGTCGACGCGACGGGTGGCGGGCCTCGGCCATCCGCGGCGGGGCCGGGGGTTTAACGGGGGCGAGCCCCACTGGGGGGCTCGCCGGTCGAGGAGCGTGACGGGAGCCCTGGCGCCGCCGCTACGGCGCCCCGGGGCCGGGCCGGGGGTCAGCCCTTGAGGAGCCCGGTCAGGACGCCGGGGAGGGCGTTGACGATGTTCGGGATGATCGACACGGCGCCCTGGGCGATCGTGTAGACCAGGTCCCCGAGCGCCGGCTGCGCCGACTGGGTGACGAGCGTCCGGCCCTGCTTGACCTCCTGGGCCCGGGCCTGGCGGGCCGCGGCCACCGACGAGTGGGTCACGACCTTCCAGCCGGTGACGGCGATCGAGGCCTGGGTGACCGGGCCGCCGGCCGTCCGCACCCCGAGCGCCTCGAGCTGTCCGGGCTTGAGGACGAGCACCTGGCAATCGCTCGCCTTGGGCAGGCAGAGTCCCGGGCCCATGACGACCGCGCCCGGGTTGACCAGGAAGGCGGCCCCCCGTCCACTCTTCAGGACGCCGAGGTACTCGACGAGCGGGTTGGTCGACGACGGGAGCGGGCTGAGCCGGGTGACGCCGGTCAGGCTCCGGGATCCGGTCGCGTCGACGACGCTCATGTCGACGCTGTAGGAGTCCCGGCGTCCGAGCTGGGCCAGCTGAGCCTTCGGCGACGGGGTGGCCGCCGGGGTGGTCGGGGTGGTCTTGGTCGGAGTGGTCGTGGTCTTGGTCGGGGTGACGGGGGTCGTCTTGGTCGGGGTCGGGGTCGTCTTGGCCGGGGTGACCGCGGTCGTCTTGGTCGTGGCCGGAGTAGCCGTCTTGGCGGCGGCCGTCCCGGTCGAGACCTTGACCGCCGTGGCCGAGCCCGCCGTCGGGGAGGCGGCGGCGGCCTTGGCGGCGGCAACCGACGCCGCGCTCTGGCGGAACGGGTCGAGCTCGCGGCTCGTGTAGTGCTTGGCGGCCGGGATGTCCGGACCGGCGACCGCCGCGAGCGCCTTGGCCGGCGACGGCGCACCGGGGGGCGGGGTGACGGCCGGCGGGGGCCCGATCGCCGGCTGGGACGAGGAGCCCGAGCCGGTGAGGGCGACGGCCCCCACGGGGATGAGGACGACGAGCGCCGCCAGCACGACCACGACGGGCAGCAGGCGCTTTTCGACGAGATCGGCACGGATGGAGCGCAAGAAGTTCATCGGGAGAATCCTCACCTGGTCGTGTTCGTCGGGGTCGCGACCGTGGCCGCGGCGTTGGTGGTCGGGACCGGCGTCGATGGCGTCGAAGCCGTGGCGGTGCCTGACGTCGGCGCCACCGCCGTCGCCGGGAGTTGGCTGTAGGCCGTGGCGGTCACGGCCGCCTGGGTGGTCACACCCGGGGCTGCCGGCTGGGGCGCGGTGAGCGCCACCGACTGGATGGTGAGCAGGCGGCCATGGGCGATGACCTTGCTCCCCTTCAGCAGCGTGTAGTCATGCACCGAGCTCAGGAACTTCTGGAGGTCGATGTACCCACCGGCGAAGGTGAACGTGAAGCTGATGGGTGACAGTCCGCCCGGGACGGCCTCGGCGGCCCCCGGGGTGGTCGGGGCGGCGGTGGTGCCGGCTGCCCCGGGCACCGTGATCACCTTGAAATCGACCCGCTTATGGTGCGAGGTCCGATCGAGGGAGACCACCAGGCGCGGGACGCCGTCGTCGGCCGGAACGGCCTTGTAGAGAGACTTGACCACTTGCAGGTTGGCCGTGTAGCCGGCCTCCGCCGCCTTGGCCTGGGCCAGTTGAGACTCGGCGGTGCCCAGGCGGCCCTGGGCCGCCGTGAGCTGGGTGCCGAGTTGGGCTGCGTCATGGCGCTTCGGGCTGATGAGCCCCACCCAGATCGCAGCGATCCCGGCGGCGGCCACCAGCACACTTACAACGAGTCGATCGCGCGGCTTCATCGGGTGCTCCCTGCGGTCGGCGATGTCCCGGTCGCGGCCGTGACACCGTTGGTGTTGGGGGTCGTGGATGGGGCGGTGCTGGCCGAACTGGCCGCGTAGACGAGGGTTGCCGTGAACTGGGCGCCCCGGCAGGTGCCGGCGGACGCCGTGCCGCTGTTCTGCTTCTGCGACGCGGCGAGCGAGACGCTGGTCACCCCGACGACCCGGTGGAGGGCGACGAGTACGTTGGCAACCTCGCTGTGGTTACTCGCGCAACCGGTCAGCGCGACCGACGGACCGCTGCTCACGGGAGCCACCGCCCCGGGGGCGGGGGCGCCCGGCGTGCTCGCCGGGGGTCCGCCGGTGAGGGCCGAGAGCGTCACGTCACTGGGCAGGGCGCGTGCGATCTGGTCCATCGAGGCCGCCCAGTCGAAGCGCCCGGCGGCGAGCGCGGCGACCGCCTGCTCGCGCGACTGGCGCAGCGAGGCGAACGTCACGTAGGGCTGGAGGGAGCCCGCCTGGGACTGGACGACGTCGGCCTGGGTGTTGACCCGGGTCAACTTGCCCTGGCGGTCGGAGACCTGGCCGGCCGAGACGGCGTAGAGGACGCTCATCACGACGAGGACGGCCAGTCCCCCGAGGAGGACGTAGACGGCTCCGCCGGCACGTCCGGCGGTTCCGCCCGCGCCCCGCCGCTGATCGGCAGGAATCAGGTTTACGGCCTTCATGACGCACCCTCCTCGATCGCCAGACCGGCGGCGACTGTCAGGCGGCTGGCCGGCACGGTACCGGCCGCATCCGCGTTCATCTGGGAAACGAGTCCGGGCGCGACGGGCATCCCGAGCTCAGCGCTCAGGGCAGTGTCGAAGCCCGCGATGTCGAGCGCCGGCCCACACAGGACGGCCCGGGTGACCCCCCCGCCGGCCTCTTGGCTCTGGTGGAAGTCGAGCGAGTTGCGCACCTCCGCGGCGATCCGGTGGATCCCGTCGGCGAGGGCGGCCCGGGCGATCGCCTCGTGGCCTCCGGCCACCGTCTCGGCCTCCTCATCCGGATCGGCACCGCGCCGGGCCGGGGCCGGGCGGCTCTGGGCCAGGAGCTGACGGGCCGCGGTCAGGGGGACCGCGCACCGCTCGGCGATCTCGGCGGCGATCTGGTCGACGCCTCCACCGATGACCCGGGTGAACTGGCAGGTCTGGCCCTCGGCGACGGCGAGGTTGGTGAGGCCGCCGATCGCCAGGTAGAGAACCCGCTCGGAGCCGGCCGTGGCCGACGGGGCCAGGGCCCGGATCATGGCGAACGCCGAGAGGTCGACGCCCTCGGGTCGGAGCCCGGCAGCCCGGGCGGCCTCGAGCACCCGCTCGACCATGTCGCGGCGGGCCGCGACCAGGATCACCTGCTGGCGGGGTCCGTTCGGTGTCTCGACCACCCCGAGGGCGTGGAAGTCCATGATCACGCTGTCGAGCGGCATCGGGATCTCGTCCTGGGCCTGGAAGCGAACCGCCGTGGCGAGCTCCTTGGGATCGGCGATCGGCGGGAGCTCGAGGCGGCGGACGACGATCCGCTGGTTGGCGACGCCGATCCGGACCCGCTTGGACAGGCCGCTCGTCTCGAACAGCTCGGAGAGCGCCGCGGTCAGGGTCGGGACGTCGGTGACCTCGCCGTCGCGGACGACGTCCGGCGGGAGCGGAACCCCGGCGGCGCGCTCGACGGAGACCGTCCCGCCCTCGAGGTGAACCTGGACGGCGACGACGCCGCTCGGCTCGATGTCGAGGCCGACGAGGGCCTGGGCCGTGCGCCGGCCGTTGGCGCCCCCCCGGCGAAGTCCGGGCATCGAGGGCATCGACGCCGCGGTCGGGAGGGACGGACGCCGGAGCTTGATCGGCTGGCTCAGGCGGGCCTTGGTCGGGGTCTTGGTCGTGGACTCGTCCGCGGTGGCCACCGGAGTCTCCTCGGAGGCCGGGCCGCGCTTGCGCGCTGGCATCGACGGACGCTTGAGCTTGATTGGCTGGTTTAGACGGTTGGGCATCAGTTCAATCTCTTTTTGGGGGACTGGCGCCTGCTGTCCAGCGCCTTCCGTCCCTTCATCGGCCCGGTCGTGGACGAGCATTAGCGTTCGCTAGGACATTCGGCCATGGGAGCCCCGGCGTGGGTTTCGCGGGCGGGCCGGCCGGTGGCGCGACTCCCCGGCCGCTGAGGTGCTCAGCCGCCGGCCGTCCGGGACCCAGTGCCCGTCGGCTCGGCCGACGCCGCGGCGGAGCGGGCGCGGCTACGGGAGGTCGGACACCCTCTGGGCCGGCGGCGACGAGGCCTTTACCGCCGCGTCGGCTGGCGGCCGAGCGCGTCTGGGCCGGGCGCAGACGAGAGCCGCCCCGGCGCTCTACCGGAGGCCGAAGGCGTCGAGGTAGGCGGAGACGAGGGCGTCTCCGGCGAAGATCCCGACGAGGCCCCCGAGGGCGAGGAACGGGCCGAACGGGACCTTGGACTTCCGGCCCGCGTCCACCCCGACCCGCGCCATGACGAGTCCCCCGACGACGACCCCGCTGACGAGCGCGACGAGTACTGCCGGCGCGACCGCGCGACCGAGGAAGAGCCCGAGGACGCCGGCCAGCTTGACGTCTCCCATTCCCATCCCCCGCGGGTAGGCGAGCACCGCCAGGAGCAGGAACGTCCCGGCTGCGGCTCCGGCGATGAGGCGCTCGACCTCACCCCCCGGGTCGAGTGCGGTGCCGAGGACGATCGCCACGACGGCGGCCGGGGCGGTGATGGCGTTGGGGATGAGCTGGCGCTCGAGGTCGATCAGGGCGACCGGGACGAGCACGAGGACGAGGACGATGCCCAGCGCGGCGGCCGCGGTCGTCCCGTCGGCGACCACCACCCCGGCGCAGAGGGCCGCGGTCGCCGCCTCGACGAGCGGGTAGCGCGGCGATATCGGCTCGCCGCAGCTGCGGCAGCGCCCGCGCAGCCATAGCCAGCCGAAGATCGGGACGTTGTCGTACGGCTTGATCGGGGTCTCGCACGACGGGCAGCGGGAGGCCGGGGTGGCGAGCGACTCCCCGCGCGGGAGTCGGTAGACGACGACGTTCAGAAAGGAGCCCACGATCGCGCCGAGGACGGCCGCAAGGGCTGCGTAGGCGGCTTGCATGGGGCGGCCTACCTTATCCGCCGGCCGGCGGACGAACGCGAACGGCGGTCCGCCGGACCTCGGGCCCGGCGGCGCTCGCCCCAGCCGGCCTCGCCGGGCACCCGTTCCGGCGGCGGCCTCCCGGGCTGCCCCCGACACGAGCGCCCGCGTCGATCACCAGGTGCCGGCGGTCCCGACCACGTGCAGGCACCCGCTGTTGCCCGCCCCGGCGAGGGCCCCGGAGACGTCGCACGTGCGCGTGACCGTCCCGGCGTTGGTCCGGGCCAGGCTGAAGACGACCCCGGTCCGCGACGTCACGCTGATCGTGTAGCCGGCCGCGTTGGCCGTCACCGTCATCCCGCACGGGCTGACGGCGTAGGGGAGGCTCCCGGCGCAGGCCGCGCTCGGGCCGGTCAGGGTCTTCTCGATCGTGTTCAGCGCCCCGGCGGCCCCGGACCCGCTGGCCTGGGAGACGTAGACCTGGCCGTCGGTGAAGATCGTCTCCTCGGCGGTCTCGGCCGTCCGGGCGATCGTCTTGGCCTGGGCGTCGTTGGCCTTGCCCTTCTGGTTGAGGAACGACGGGATCGCGATCGCGGCGAGGATGCCGATGATCAGGATCACCACCAGCAGCTCGATCAGCGTGAAGCCCTTCTCGTTCGCGGCGCTTGCGCGCATCTTCCGGAGCATGTCGATCCTCCTGGGATCTGTGGCGTGGGTTTGAGACGCCAGCCCCGTTGCTCCTTCTCGCCGTGGTCACGGCAACCCGGCTATCTCGGCGCTCCCCTGGGGGCACATCGAGACCCGTGGCTTTGCGTCACACCCTCACGGATGCTTTGCCATTGGCACCTCGGCACTGGCTTCCCTGACGTATCGGACGCTCGCCGACGCCGGCGCCCCCCGGCTGGACGGGTGTTCGAGGCATCCGCGCCTGGGAATCGGTCCCGTGAAGGGCCCTTCGTCCTGCTCCGGGACTGACTGCGTGGGACGATTAACGCGATGTGGCGGAGGCTCTCGCCACCCGCCACGGTGATCGCGTCCTATCCTGCGGCGGCGGTTACCAGGCGCCACTCGCGTTGCAGCCGCCCGTGCTGACCGGGGAGCACGTGCGGGTGACCGTGCCACCCGTGTTGATGATGTGATAGGTAACGGGCGTGCTGGCGCCCGAGATGACTGACACGTTGTAGCCGGTGGCCGGCGTCGGGGCGGACACGGTCAGGCTATGGGGAACGTTGGCCGGCGTGGCCGAGATGGCCGGGACGAGCGTCGTCTCAATCACGCCCAGCGCCGACGCGGTCGTGGCGTAGGCCTGGTTGTCGGTGAAGTACGTCTCCTCGGCCGTCTGGGCCGTCCGAACGACCGCCTTGGCGTTGGCGTCGTTCGCCTTGCCCTTCTGGTTGAGGAACGACGGGATCGCGATCGCGGCGAGGATGCCGATGATCAGGATCACCACGAGCAGCTCGATCAACGTGAAGCCCTTCTCGTTCGCGGCACGTGCGCGCATCTTCCGGAGCATTTTGATCCTCCTGGGATCGGTGGCGTTGGGTGGGCGCCAGCCCCGCTGTCTCGTGCTCGCCGCAGTCACGGCAACCCGGCTGTCTCGGCACGCTTCCCCCTGCGGGGCGGCGGATCGAGACCCGTGGCTTTGCGTCACACCCTCGCGGATGCTTTGCCATTGGCACCTGGGCACTGGCTTCATTTAGGTATCGGACCGGCCCGCGATCTCTGGCCGCGCGCTCGACACTTGTACGACGACGCTCCGACACACGAGCGAGGGTAAGGGGAGCACCTCGCAAAGTCCGGAGTGGTTAAACGCGACGTGGCGGGGGGCTCTCGCCCACCCGCCACGGTGTCGCTTCAGAGTGCGGTGATCCCGGTTACCAGGAGCCGCTCGCGTTGCAGCCGCCGGTGCTGACCGGGGTGCATGTGCGGGTGACCGAGCCAGCCGCGTTGATGATGTGGTAGGTCACCGGCGTACTCGCGCCGGAGATGACCGACACGTCGTAGCCGCTGGCCGGGGTCGGGGCGGATACGGTGAGGCTGTGGGGGACGTTGGCCGGCGTGGTCGAGATGGCCGGGACGAGCGTCGTCTCAATCACGCCGAGCGCCGACGCGGTCGTGGCGTAGGCCTGGTTGTCGGTGAAGTACGTCTCCTGGGCCGTCTGGGCCGTCCGAACCACGGCCTTGGCGTTGGCGTCGTTGGCCTTGCCCTTCTGGTTGAGGAACGACGGGATCGCGATCGCGGCGAGGATGCCGATGATCAGGATCACGACGAGCAGCTCGATGAGCGTGAAGCCCTTCTCGTCCTTGGCACGCTGGCGCAGCTTCTGCAACATTGAATCCTCCTGGATCCGCGTTTGTGTACATGAGCGCCAGCTCCATGCAGTGTCCGCAGCCTGTCGCCTTGACAGCCCGGCGGTCTCTTTGCCCTGATGCTTAGTGGCAGCCTTCGAGATCCGTGGCTTTGCGTCACACCCTCACGGGCGCTTTGCCCTCCGGCACCTCGGCTCTGGCGTCCTTACATGGAACCCATCGACGCTCGCTTGAGCCGGGATGAGGCGGGGTGGCCGGATGTACTATGGGCCGATTAAACGGAAGCGGCGAAGGCCACCTGGCCTCCGCCGCGCTCCACCTGTTCGGGGAACCGGACCCCGGTCTACCAGGTGCCGCTCGCGTTGCAGCCGCCCGTGCTAACCGGAAGACAGGTACGAGTGATCGTACCACCCGTATTGATGATGTGGTAGGTAACCGGCGAGTTCGCGCCGGAGATGACCGACACGTCGTAGCCGCTGGCCGGGGTCGGGGCGGATACGGTGAGGCTATGCGGGACGTTGGCCGGCGTGGCCGAGATGGCCGGGACGAGCGTGTCCTCGATCACGCCGAGCGCCGAGGCGGTCGTGGCGTAGGCCTGGTTGTCGGTGAAGTACGTCTCCTCGGCCGTCTGAGCCGTCCGAACGACGGCCTTGGCGTTGGCGTCGTTGGCCTTGCCCTTCTGGTTGAGGAAAGACGGGATCGCGATCGCGGCGAGGATGCCGATGATCAGGATGACCACGAGCAGCTCGATCAGCGTGAAGCCCTTCTCGTCGGCGGCACGTTGGCGCAACCTCTGCAGCATTGTTTCCTCCTGGAATGGTTCGTTGGAGAAAGCCAGCGCAGATGGCCCTTCGCCGATCCCTCGGCAGCCCGGCTGTCTCGATGGCTCGAGACCCGCGGCTTTGCGTCACACCCTCGCGGGCGCTTTGCCTTTGGCACTTCGGCTCTGGCTTACAGGCGAGACATCGGCCGCGCTTGAGCGTTCATGCACCCGTCTCGGCGAATGTTCGAACGCGACGGCGGATTCGCCGGCTCAGGGCCGCTTGCCTCTCGGCGGATCGCCTACCGGCTCGACGGTCGAGCGCGCCCCGAGGAGGGCTGGTGACGCTAGGCGGTCTGGGCTCCGGCGCCGGATCCGAGCCCGCCCGCCCCGGCCGCCGCATCCCGCCAGCGGGCCTGGGCGTCGTGGCCGGGAAGCCGCAGGCCGCTGCCCTCGCACCACGGGCAGGGGACCGCCCGGGACTCGCCGCCCAGATGCGAGATGACCTGGCCGGTCGCCCGGCAGGCGAGGCAGTCGCCGGGTCCTGGGGTAGTCGGGGTCTCGTCGGCCATCCGAGGCGAGACTAGACGATCGAGCCCGTGCGATCCTTCGCCCGTGTCGAGTACCCCAACCGCCGCCCCGGTGGCCGGGCCCCGGCGGCCGGCGGCCGGCCCGGCCGCGATCGGGGCGCTCGCCCTGATCACCCTGGCCGCCGGCGTCCTGCGCCTGAGCTCACTCGGCCGAGTCCCCCTCGACCCGTTCTACGACGCCGCGGTCCGGAGCATGGCCCAGTCGCTCCACAACTTCTTCTTCGGGGTCTACGAGCCGGGCGGGAGCGTGGCGATCGACAAGCCGCCGATCGACCTCTGGCTCCAGGTCGTCTCGGTCAAGCTGTTCGGGTTCGGGTCGGTCGCGTTGAAGCTGCCCCAGGCGCTCGCCGGGACCCTGGCCGTGCCGGTGCTCTACGACGCCGTCCGGCGGATCTTCGGCCAGCTCGCCGGGCTGGCCTCGGCCCTCGTCCTGGCCGTGCTCCCGATCGCCGTGCTCACCGCCAGGAGCGACACCATGGACGCGGTGATGATGCTCCTGAGCGTGCTCGCGCTCTGGCTCCTCGTCCGCTATGCCCTCGAGCGTCGCCCGCGCCACCTCTACCTGGCGGCCGGGGCGATCGGCGTGGCGTTCAACGTCAAGCTCTTCCAGGGGCTGGTCTGCGTCCCGGGGCTCCTGCTCCTCGCCGTCCTCGCCTCCCGGGAGGGCCGGTGGCGGCGGCTGGCGGTGACCGTCGTCGTCTTCGCGGCCGTCGCCCTGTCGTGGCTGACGGCGACCAGCATCGTCGGGGGAGAGCCCTTCGCGATCGGCTCGACCAACGGGTCGGCCTGGAACGCGGCCTTCGTCTTCAACGGGTACGACCGGATCGCCAAGCCGGCCAGCCAGGCCGACCTGAGCGGGGGCGCCGACTCGGGCCCCCGCCGCCGGCCGGCCGGCAACAGCGAGGTCCAGCGGGCGGCCGTGCCGATCGGGACGCCGGCTCCCCTGCGGCTCTTCGACCACGACGGGCCCCTGTCGGGGCTGCGCCTCGGGTACGTGCTCCTGACCGCCCTGCTCCTCGGGGCGCCGGCCCTCGTCCTATCGATCCTGCGTCCGCCGGGAGGGACCCCGGAGCGGGCGGTCGCGGCGGGGCTCCTCCTCTGGCTGGCCACCGGGCTCGTCCTGTTCAGCGTGATGGCCCGGCTCCATCCCCGCTACACGGAGGGCTTCACCCCGGCGGTGGCCGCGGCGGGCGGGATCGGCCTGGCCTGGGCGATCCGGGGAAGCCTCGCCGGCCGGGCACTGGCGGCGGTGTGCGCCCTGGGCCTCGCCGCCTACGGCCACTACCTGCTCGGGGGTTCGAGCACGGTCTGGCGGATCACCGGCCTGGCCGCCGCCGCCGGGCTCGCCGCGGCCGCCCTGCCCATCGGGAGCCGGCCGCGGGCCCTCGGGCTCGGGGGTGCGCTCGTCGTCGGGGCCCTGCTCCTCCCCGCCAACATCGCCGCCGGCCTCGTTCGCCACGCCGAGTCGGACGCCGGCCGGGTGGGGACGATGCGCCCGGGACAGGCCGAGGCGCTCAGCGCCTACCTGCGAGCCCACCGCCGGGGCGCGCGCTACGAGGTCGCCGTCGGCGGAGCCACCCAGGCCGCGTCGCTGATCGTCCGGGACGGGGCGCCGGTGCTCGTCCTGACGTCCTTCGACGCCCGACCGCTCGTCTCGGTCCCGCGCCTGGCCGGGCTCGTGGCCGACGGATCGGTCGGCTTCGCCCTCCTCGGGGGAGGCTGCGGACCCCGGACGTCGCGCAAGCTCGCCGCCTGCTCGAGCGCGGCGTTCTGGATCCGCGCCCACGCCCGCGACGTCTCCCGGGAGGCCGGGCTCGATCGGCCGAAGCTCCTCTGGCGCCTGCGCGCCGCCGGCTGACGCCCGCGCCGGCCGGCAGCTGCCGGTCCCGACGAGCGCTACGCGCTAGCGTCACGGCCATGCAGCAGCGCGCGGCCCCGACCCTGGAGATCCTCGTGGTCGACGACGAGGCACCGCTGCGCGAGATGCTGACCCGGTCGTTCACCCGGGAGGGGCACCGGGTGACCGCGGTGAGCGACGGCACCCAGGCGATCGAGCGGGCCAGCGCCGGGGACTTCAGCATCGTGCTGCTCGATGTCGCCCTCGGCCCGGGTCCCAACGGCCACGACGTGTGCCGGACCCTCCGGGCCCGGCGGAACGTCGTCCCGATCATCATGCTGACCGCACTCGACAGCGAGGCCGACGCCGTCCAGGGGCTGGAGGCCGGCGCCGACGACTACGTGACCAAGCCGTTCGGCCTGGCCGAGCTGCGCAGCCGGATCCGGGCGGTGCTCCGCCGAGCCGGACCGGGTGGCCTCGGCGGACTCGGCGAGGAGGTCCTGACGGTCGGACCGGTCAGGCTCGATCGGGCCCAGCGGGAGGTCACGGTCGCCGGGCGGCCGGCCCGGCTCACCTTCTCGGAGTTCGAGCTCCTGTCCTGCCTGATGTCCGAGCCCCAGCGGCTGTTCAACCGCCAGGAGCTGCTGCGGGCGATCTGGGGCGACTCGGCCTACCGGGACCCCCGGGCGATCGACGTCCACATCCGCCACCTGCGCGAGAAGCTCGAGGAGCGCCCCGACGAGCCGCGCCTGATCCTGACCGTGCGCGGGGCCGGCTACCGGTTCGCCGAGGCGTAGGGGCCGTCCGGTTGCCCGCCTTCGGCCTGCGTCCGCGTCTGCTGGCGACCCTCGTCCTGACCAGCGCCGTGTCGCTCGGGTTCGCCGCCTTCGCCCTGCTCACCCCGCTGAAGGA